>CAYRXP010000040.1:0-10916 GCA_964428145.1 uncultured Enterobacteriaceae bacterium | reverse complement strand
TATGGTCAAAACGTTTAGGTAAAGACCAATTTGAATTGGTCGTTGCAGCACTGCCATTGGGCGGTTACGTCAGAATGCTCGACGAGCGAGAAGGAAATGTTTCCGGGCCTGAGCTGGATCGTGCATTCAACAGGAAGTCATTGGCTCAGCGGTCTGCAATTGTTATAGCCGGTCCAGTCTTTAATTTTATATTTGCTATCGTTGCATTCTGGCTCATGTTTATGATTGGACTGACCGGGCTAAAACCGATCGTGGGTGATGTGCAAAACGGGTCAATCGCACACCGGGCTGGACTCGAAAAAGGTGTTGAGATTATTGCTGTTGATTCACGAGAAACAAATACCTGGACCATGGTTGTTGACGCATTTATCAGCAGAATTATTGATGGTAGCAAAGTAGACATTACCATTCGTGATAATTCGGTCGTTAAGATTCTGACTGTAAATCTTGAGGAAGTATCAATTGATGATCTGGCAGAACAAGGCCTGTTAAATAAACTTGGGATCACACCAAAGCGGTTAAAAGTGCCTGCCATTGTAGGTGATGTACATTCTGGATTGCCTGCGGATAAGGCTGGACTGATTGCGGGTGATTTAATTATCTCCGCAAACGGTGATCTGATTGATGATTGGATGCAATGGGTAAAATATGTACAGGCCCATCCTAATTTAAAAATAACGATAGAAATTGAAAGGCAACATAAATATTTGAGCCTGGAACTTACTCCGGACAAAAAAGTAAAAGATGATGGTCATGTAATAGGGTTTATTGGTGCTGCGAACCAGCCTGTTGAAACGATATTTGGCAAGGAGTCCTATACATTTGTGCCTGCATTTTTCAGGGCAGTAGAAAAGACATGGGACATGTCGTGGTTAACGCTACGTATGCTGGGCAAAATGATCACAGGTCAGGCGTCGGTCAAAAATTTGAGTGGTCCGATAAGTATTGCACAATATGCAGGTGACTCAGCTAAAGGTGGTGTTGCAGCGTTTTTATGGTTTCTCGGTATCGTTAGTGTCAGTCTGGCCGTACTTAATCTGTTACCAATCCCATTACTTGATGGCGGACACTTACTGTATTACATCGTTGAGTTCTTTAAAGGAAGTGCAGTTTCAGAATCAACACAAATTATCGGTCAGCAGGTCGGATTTACATTATTACTGGGTCTTATGGTACTTGTATTTTATAATGATATTGCGCGCCTGATAGGATAAGGGCGTTTTAATTTATAAAATTATAAAAAACAATTATATGCATAATTTACTTAAGAAATTACTTTACGTCTCATTTATCTACCTATTTTCGCAAATGAATGTTTATGCAGTTCAGGAATTTGTGATTGAGGATATTCGTGTAGAAGGGCTACAGCGAATTACGCCAGGAACCGTCTTCAACTATTTGCCAATGAAGGTGGGTGATACATATGATGATCAACTGTCTGCTGAGGCTGTGAGGGCTTTATTCAAGACAGGGTTCTTTAAAGATGTCAGGTTAGAACGTGATGGGGGAGTACTGGTCATTATTCTGGTGGAGCGTCCTTCAATAGCCAGTATCACCTTAAGCGGTAATGAAGATATTCGTAGTGAGGATCTGATTGATAGTTTAAGACAGATAGGTTTTGCCGAAGGCCGTGCCTTTGATCGTTCACAACTGGAGAAATTAGAGCAGGAATTGAGAAGACAATATAATTCATTGGGAAAATACGCAGTTAAACTGGAATCAACGGTTACTGAACTGGATAATAACCGAGTGGCAGTGGCTATTGATGTTTCTGAAGGTGTTGCCGCTAAGATTCGGAAAATAAATATCGTTGGAAATACGGTATTTAAAGAAAAAAAATTACTCAAGTTATTTAAATCAACAACACCAACACTATTTTCATTCTTTACCAAAGATGATCAATATTCGCGTCAGAAATTGACCGCGGATATTGAATCGCTTCGATCACATTATCTGAATAATGGCTATATCAATTTCAATGTTGACTCTTCACAAGTTTCTATCACACCAGATAAGAAAGGTATTTATATCACCATTAATATTACGGAGGGAGAATTATTTACGGTCTCCGAGGTCACACTCACAGGTAAGCTTATTTTACCTGAGGATGATATTTTCGATCTGATAAGTGTCAGGAGTGGTGATATATTTGCACGTAGGCAATTAACAAGCAGTAGTGATGCGATAAGTACACTCCTAGGTAATGATGGTTACGCATTTGCCAATGTGAATGCGATTCCTGAAATTAATGATGAAGACAAAACTGTAACAATTACGTTTTTTGTTGATCCTGGTAAACGTGCCTACGTAAGAAGAATTCATTTTAGTGGCAATACAAGAACACGAGATGAAATACTCAGGCGCGAAATGCGTCAGCAGGAAGGTAGTTGGTTTGCGACAGGTAAAGTTGATCGCGGTAGAATCAGGTTACAAAGATTGGGTTTCTTTGCAGAAGTGAATGTTGAAACCCCGGCAGTGGCAGGGACTACGGATCAGGTCGATGTTTATTACACTGTGGAAGAAAGGCCTTCAGGAAATCTATCTCTGGGCCTCGGTTTTTCGCAGACAGGCGGATTAGTATTTCAGACATCAGTTACTCAGGACAATTTTTTGGGAAGTGGCAAAAGAATCAGTTTTTCATTCAACAATAGTGAAATAAACAGACGCTTTGGATTTAGTTACACCAACCCGTACTACACGGACGATGGTGTGAGCAGAAGCCTGAGTGCCTTTTATCAGGAAACCGATAGTTTTGATGCCAACGTGACTGTTTTTGATAATACAATCTGGGGCGGTAATGTAGGATTCGGCATTCCGATTACTGAATATAACACCTTCCATACGCAATTGGGCTATGAAAATACTGATATTAGTGTTGGCATCGGTTCAGCTCAGGAAGTGGTGGATTTTATCACTGAGAATGGCAATCAATACAATATACTGAGATGGTCTAATAGTCTGTCATTTGATACACGCAACAGAACGGTTCTGCCTGATAAGGGCGCATTGCATCGAATTACTGCAGAAATAACATTACCTACACTGGGGGATTCACTTGAGTATTACAAGATCTCTTACAAGACTCAATGGTTTACCCAAATATTTGAAGATTATATATTCTCTTTGAAAGGCGATATTGGTTACGGTGACTCGTATGGTGATACCAAAGGGGGATTACCATTTTTCGAAAATTTTTACGCAGGTGGCCCAAAATCTGTTCGAGGCTATGAGGAAAATACACTGGGTCCTGAAGATTCACTTGGCAGACCATTAGGTGGTAATCTCAGGTTGGTGGGTGGTGCTGAGGTCATATTGCCGGTACCATTTTTCAAAGATGTTAAATCAATAAGGATCGCAGGCTTTTTTGATGCTGGTAATGTCTATGGAAATGATGAGGATTTTGATGCTGGTGAATTAAGGTATTCGGTCGGGTTGAGTGGCATCTGGGTCTCACCATTTGGTTTGGTCAGCGCGAGCATCGCACAACCAATTGCCGACCAGGCAGGGGATGATATACAAAATTTCCAGTTTACATTTGGAACTTCTTTCTAATACGAAAATATGGAGTAGAAACATTGAGAAATTTTAATGCAGTTTTTCTGATAATCTGTTTTGCATCAACCGCTGGAATAAATAGTGTTTTAGCAGAGGATCTTAAAATTGGCGCAGTAAACACAATCCGTGTTCTTGAGCAATCACCTCAGGCAATTTCAGCCGATGCGTTAATTAAAAAAGAATTCTCTTCAAGAGATAGGGAGTTGGTTGCGCAGCAGAAGAAAGTCAAGTCAATGGAAGATCGTCTTGCAAAAGATGCTGCCATCATGAGTGTTCAAGAACGCAAAAAACTTGAAAGGGACATCATCGGTGTACGCAGAGAATTGAAAAGAGGGCAAGATGAGTTTCGTGAAGATGTAAATTTCAGGTTTAATGAAGAAAGAGCAAAAATCCAGAAAGAAGTATTTGATGCCATTCAAAAAGTAGCAAAAGACAATGGTTACGATCTCGTGCTATTTGATGGTGTTGCCTATGCAAGTGACAAGGCTGATTTTACTGATCTGGTGATTAACTACCTGAAAGAGAAACAGCAAGAGAAGTAGCCGATTAATTACTACACTTAGTTATGATTTTTACCCTCGGGAAAGTAGCTGGCCATATAAGCGCAGAGTTGCATGGTGATCCAGAGTGTGAAGTCAGTGATATTGCAGCATTACAATCTGCCAAGTTAGGTCAGATTAGTTTTTTATCAAATCGTAAATATTACCGTTACCTGAAGCAAACAAAAGCGTCAGCGGTCATCATTAAACGTGAAGATCTGGAGGCATGTCCAGTATCTGCATTGCTTGTTGATGATCCTTATTTGGGTTTTGCCGGTGTCGTTAAGCTATTTCATCCTGATCCAGAGATTATTCCGGGCATACACCCCTCAGCAAACGTAAGCTCATCTGCAAAAGTCAACAGTTCAGCGAGCATCGGTCCCAATGTCGTCATCGAAGATAACTCGACGATTGGAGCAGGAGCTTTTATAGGTTCAGGGTGTGTGATTCAATCTGATGTTAGCATCGGCTCGAATACACGTTTGTATCCCAGTGTTGTGTTGTGCCATGCGGTCGTAATCGGTAGTAGGGTGATTTTACATCCTGGTGTGGTCATCGGTGCTGATGGTTTTGGTATTGCCAATAACAAAGGTATCTGGACAAAAATTCCCCAAATCGGCACAGTCATCATCGAAGATGATGTTGAAGTTGGTGCGAATACATCCATTGATCGTGGCGCACTTGAAAATACAGTGATTGAGCAGGGGGTAAAAATAGATAATCAGGTCCAAATCGGCCATAACGTCCACATCGGAGCACATACGGTGATCGCCGGATGTGTTGGTATCGCAGGGAGTGCAACAATAGGCAAGCATTGTATGATAGGGGGCTGTTCAGCAATTGGTGGGCATCTCGAGATAGTAGATAATGTCATTATTACAGGGGGTTCTGCTGTTGGGAACTCGATTAAATCACCCGGCACGTATTCATCCGGCATACCTGTTACTGAGGCAAGGCTGTGGCGAAGGATAGTTGCAAGATTAAGAAAACTGGATGATTTGGGTCGAAAAGTTACAAAACTTGAAGAAGTGATAAAGTAAAAGAGATAGTCTTTATATAGATGAATACATTAGATATCCAGAAAATAAGAGAATTACTGCCTCATCGCTACCCATTTTTGCTGGTTGATAAAGTGTTGGCATATGAGCCGGGAGAATCTTTAACAGCCATAAAGAATGTGACCTTCAATGAGCCGTGTTTTCAGGGACACTTCCCTGAAAGACCTATTTTCCCTGGTGTCCTGATAATCGAGGCGATGGCACAGGCCGCGGCATTATTAGGTTGTGTTACGATGAAAGAGAGGCCGGAAGAAGGGTCAATCTACTATCTGGTCGGTGTGGATAAAGCACGGTTTAAGAAAACGGTGCATCCAGGGGATCAAATTACGCTTAGTATTAAATTCATCAAGCTGAGGAAAAATATTTGGCGATTTTCAGCCAGTGCAAGGGTAGATGAAAAACTCGTTGCTACCGCAGAGATACTGACAACTGTCGCGGATGTATAACATTGATTGATAAGCATGCCGTTGTCGATCCGGAAGCAGTGATTGGAAATAATGTTTCAATTGGACCTTATTCGGTTATTGGCCCGGATGTTGTTATCGGAGATGACAGCTGGATAGGTCCTCACGTTGTCATTAAAGGCCCAACAAAAATTGGTCGATCTAACAGAATTTATCAGTTCTCTTCAATTGGTGATGATCCGCAAGATAAGAAATACAGTGGCAATGAACAATCAACCCTTGAGATTGGCGACGGTAATCTTATTCGGGAATATTGTTCAATAAATAGAGGGACGGAAGACGGTGGTGGCAAAACAGTTATAGGTAGTGATAACTGGATTATGGCATATGTTCATATTGCCCATGATTGTCGTGTGGGTAATAGCACTGTATTTGCAAATAACACCACTTTAGCAGGGCATGTGTCTATCGATGATTATGTGATACTTGGGGGATTCACCGGAGTACATCAATTCTGCCATATAGGAAAACATTGTTTTACTGCCATTTCTTCTGTTGTGGTAAAGGATATTCCACCTTTTCTGATGGTTGCGGGTAATACGGCAAAGCCGAGTGGCCTTAATCGTGAGGGCTTGAAACGACATGGATTCACGACAGAAACGATAGATTTATTACGTAAGGCATACAAAATAATTTATCGTAGTGGACTTACGAAAGATATGGCGCTTGAAGCGCTTGAAGAATTTGTATCACAATCGGAAGCCGTTAAAGAATTTTCTCTTTTTATAGAAAAATCTACGCGTGGAATTGCGCGCTGAATCAATCGGGTTTAATTCCCAATCGGGTTTGTTATCATGAAAACCAGCTTGTCTGGTGATACGCTGGAAACTTGATCATGTTTCGAATAGGTATAGTCGCAGGTGAGGCGTCAGGTGACCTACTTGGTGCGAAATTGATACAGGATCTGAAAGAGAAATATTCTGATATTGAAGTTGTGGGTATCGGAGGCAAACATCTTATTGAAAATGGATGCCAAAGTCTTTTCGATATGGAAAGATTGTCAGTGATGGGTATTTTCGAAGTCCTTGCAAGATACTGTGAACTGCTAGGGATCCGTAGGAAATTAACAAAGTATTTTATTGAAAATCCACCCGATATTTTTATTGGAATCGACGCGCCTGATTTTAATCTAACTTTGGAAGAAAATTTGCGAAGTCAGGGTATCAGAACGGTACACTATGTTAGTCCATCAGTCTGGGCGTGGAGAGAAAGCAGGTTGAAAAAAATTTCGCGTGCAGTCGACCTAATGTTGGTATTGTTTCCATTTGAATTACCCTATTATGAGAAAAATAATATTACAGCTCGATTTGTTGGTCATCCACTCGCAACCCAATTAAATGAAACATCTGATAAAAATGGTGTAAGGGAAGTGCTTGGCCTACCCAGAGATAAAACAATCATTGCACTGATGCCGGGCAGTCGTAAAAGTGAGATTAATCAGCATAGTCCAATATTTCTGAAAACTGCTCTTTGGTGTCAAGAGCGGCATGACAATCTCCATTTTGTTGCAAATATGGTTGATGAACAGGCCAGGAAAATATTCAGCAAAGCAATCAATGAAATATGTCCTGATTTACCTATTACCATATTTACGGGTGATTCGAGACGCGCTATGGAAGCGAGTGATCTTTTATTATTGGCCTCTGGAACAATAACGTTGGAGGCCATGTTTTTAAAAAAACCCATGGTTGTCGCTTATCGGGTTTCGTGGTTGACCTATCAGATATTTAGCAGACTTATCCATGCCCCTTATGCCGCCCTGCCTAATTTACTGGCAGAAAAATTACTTGTGCCAGAATGTTTACAAAATGACTGTACCCCTGAAAAATTAGGTGCTGAATTATCAGCATGGTTGAATGATGAATCTGCTGTCGAGAAATTAAAGCACGAATTTGATGTCATACATCAAGGCATGGTTCAACAAAAAAGGTACTCAGCCGTTGACGCAATCATGCCGCTAATTTCACGTTGTAATGAATAGCAGGATAAATGGAACTATTTGATTATATTGATGACGGGATGATGGCTGGGGTCGATGAGGTGGGAAGAGGACCTCTGGCAGGTCCAGTCATTGCTGCTGCTGTTATTCTGGATCCTGAAAACCCTATACAAGGATTAATGGATTCAAAGAAAATCAGGGAGAAAAAACGTATTCTTTTGGCGAAGGAGATACGAGAGAAAGCATTGTCATGGGCCATGGGGCGTGCAGAGAACGATGAAATTGATTCAATTAATATATTACAGGCAAGTTTATTAGCTATGAAAAGGGCAATTGAATCACTGTCAATCATGCCGGAATTGGTTCTGGTCGATGGGATTTATCGACCTGATGTCGATTGTAAAGTAGAACCTATTGTAAAAGGTGATAGCAAAGTAGCTGCTATTTCAGCAGCATCAATTATTGCTAAAGTTGCAAGGGATAACGAAATGATCGCATTGGATGACCTATACCCGGGCTATGGGTTCTCTCAACATAAGGGATATCCAACGAAAATGCATATAAACGCATTAAAAGAATTGGGCGTTTCTTCGATACACAGGAAAAGTTTTTCTCCGGTAAAACGGCTGTTGGAATCATCCTAGATTCCGCAGTTGATCACTATGAGCATGAGTTAAGATGATGATAACAATAAAGATATTGCCAATGTTTGAATTCACCCTCAGGGTGAAGGCGTTACTGCATGTATAGCAGCCCTGTTTGCTCGCCTGGCTATGTGAAAAAAATCACTAAGGGAATGACCATTAGCTCATTTTTTTACTACGCCAGACAAGCAAACAGAACCACTCTACACGCAGTCCAACTGCGGATTCTAGGATAATCAAAATCAAATTTGAGGGATTTGGTGAAAGATAGTTTCGTACATTTACATGTTCATTCCGAGTATTCACTGGAAGATGGTCTGATAAGAATAGGTGCGCTTGTTGATAAGATTTCTGAAGGCAAGATGCCTGCTGTTGCCTTAACCGAACAAGGCAATCTTTTTTCAGCTTTAAAATTCTACCGTGCTGCCCAGAAATCTGGTGTTAAACCGATAGTCGGTGTTGAGCTACGAATTAATAATCATGAAGATTATAAGGAATCCAGCAAACTTGTTTTACTATGTCAAAATTATAGTGGTTATCAAAATCTCAATTGTTTAATCACACGAAGTTACCGTGAGGGGCAATTTCAGGGCGTTGCATTTATCCAGAAGGAATGGATGAAAGACTATGCCGAAGGATTGATTGCACTATCAGGTGCACAACAAGGCAATGTCGGTAAAGCGTTACTTGCCGGGAATTATAATCATGCCAGAACTCTTTTGAGTGAGTGGTTATCTATATTTCCCGATAGATTTTACCTGGAACTACAAAGAACGAATCATGCAGGAGAGAATGATTATATCTATTCTGTTGTTGAGCTTGCTGCCGAATTAAACACGCCTGTCGTTGCAACGAATAATGTCATGTTCCTGTCAGAGGAAGAATTTGAAGCACATGAAGCCCGTGTCTGTATTCATCAGGGGTACACCCTTGATGATTCCAGACGGCCACATCTCTATACCAGCGAGCAATATTTGCGTACAGCTGAAGAGATGATCGATTTATTTTCAGACATTCCAGAAGCGATTGAAAATACGATTGCGGTTGCAAGACGATGTAATCTCGAATTGACTCTGGGAGAAAATTATTTGCCCGATTTCCCGGTACCGGAGGGCTTTGATCAAGACGAATGGCTGATTCATAAATCTAAAGAGGGTCTGGGACAACGACTGGTTATTGAGGATGATGAAGATCTTAATGAACTTCAGGGGGTATATCAGGAAAGGCTGGAAGTAGAGCTTGATGTCATCATAGAGATGGGGTTTTCCGGGTATTTTCTTATCGTGGCAGACTTCATTCAATGGGCAAAGGATAATGCTATTCCGGTAGGACCCGGACGTGGTTCTGGAGCAGGGTCATTGGTTGCTTATGCATTAGGGATCACCGAGCTTGATCCTCTTCAATATGACCTTCTGTTTGAGCGTTTTCTGAACCCAGAACGCGTCTCCCTGCCAGATTTTGATATAGATTTCTGTATGGAAAGACGGGATGAAGTCATAGACTATGTGGCGCGTAAATATGGCCGTGAACGTGTTTCTCAAATAATCACCTATGGCAGTATGGCAGCCAAGGCTGTTGTCAGAGATGTTGGGCGTGTACTGGGATATCCCTATGGTTTTGTTGACCAAATAGCAAAATTAATCCCTTTTGATCTCAATATGACTTTGGCCCGTGCTATGGAAGAAGAGGCTGAGCTTAAACAACGCTATAGAGATGAAGATGAAGTTAGTACCTTGATTGACCTGGCTCAACAGCTTGAAGGCATATCACGTAATGCAGGTCGGCATGCGGGTGGTATTGTAATTGCGCCAAGACCACTGACAAATTATATGCCGCTGTATTGTGAACAGGGGTCAGAGTCTCCTGTATCACAATTTGATATGGGCGATGTTGAAGCTATTGGTCTGGTTAAGTTCGATTTGCTTGGTTTGAGAACACTGACGATTATTGATTGGGCAATTCGAGATATCAATCTGATCAGAAACAGGGAAGACAAGTCTCCAATTAATATCAATCACATCCCGCTTGATGATCAAAAGACCTATGAACTCATTCGTAGAAATGAAACAACTGCCATCTTTCAGCTCGAGTCTGATGGGATGAAGAAACTCATCAAGCGTTTGCAGCCAGATGGTTTTGATGACTTGATTGCCCTGGTAGCTTTATTCAGGCCTGGACCACTTCAGTCCGGTATGGTGGATGATTACATAGACTGCAAACATGGCAAGGCAAGAATCAGATATCCCCACCCAAAACTTGAACATATATTAAAACCAACAAATGGTGTTATTTTGTATCAAGAACAGGTGATGCAGATTGCGCAGGTTCTGGCTGGCTATACACTGGGTGCGGCAGATTTACTACGAAGAGCAATGGGTAAGAAAAAGCCTGAGGAGATGGCCGAGCAAAGGACAATATTTACAGAGGGCGCAGTGTCAAATGGTGTCGATGAGTCGGTCGCAAAAGGTATTTTTGATTTAATGGAAAAATTCGCTGGCTATGGTTTTAATAAATCACATTCAGCTGCATATGCACTTATTGCATACCAAACTGCCTGGTTGAAAGTGCATTACCCGGCATATTTCATGGCTGCAGTGCTTTCATCTGACATGGATAATACCGATAAGGTTGTCATGCTGCGTGATCATGCTGAAACCATGAACCTCAAGCTGGAAGCACCAACCATCAACCAGAGTTATCATAAATTCACTGTTGAA
>CAYRXP010000039.1:8524-11116 GCA_964428145.1 uncultured Enterobacteriaceae bacterium | reverse complement strand
CGGGGCACCCTCTTTCTTGGTTACTTCTTGTGGGGTGAGCAACAAGAAGTAACTCGCTGAATAGAGCGAAACCAAGCTCAAAATAACCATATTAAGTAAGCATTCACTCACAATATAAAGCCTGATATACAACACCCAATATACATTCCCAAAATCCTGACTAAACTAATCAACTATATACTTGACTAAAATAGTCAGAAAAGAGAAAATTGCCGCCCTTTTAGGGTTGAGCCTGAGGTAATGACTGATGAAACTGACAACAAAAGGCCGCTACGCCGTCACCGCCATGCTGGATCTGGCATTACACGAAGATCAGGCGCCGATTAATCTGGCGGATATTTCGGCACGACAGCACATTTCCCTGACCTATCTGGAACAGTTGTTCTGCAAACTGCGTAAGAAAGGCCTGGTTAAAAGTGTACGTGGACCGGGGGGTGGCTATCGCCTGGCGCTAAACGCCGATGACATTACCCCTGCCCATGTGATTTATGCCGTTAACGAACCTGTTGATGCCACGCTTTGTGGCGGCCAGCAAAATTGCACGGGCGATGCACGTTGCTTAACCCATGATCTATGGATGGGTCTGAACCTTAGCATCGCTGAGTATTTGAATGGCATTAGCCTTGGTGAATTAATCCGCATGAACAATGTAAAACAGGTGGCGAACAAACAGGATGCCATCTTGATACAACGTGACATTCATATGAGTGCAACAATTTAACTATGAGTAAATAAAACATGAGTGAAACAAAATTATCCACAGAAATTACGCTGACTGACAAGGCGGCAGAACACGTTAAAAGCTTTCTTGCCAAGAACGATGCCAGTATTGGCTTACGTCTTGCGACCAAGACCACCGGTTGCTCTGGTTATCAGTATATCGTCGAAGCGGCTGAACAAACGACAGAGCAAGATGAAATATTCGAATCCAAGGGCGTGAAGATCTTCGTCGATAAACTCAGCCTGCCTATGCTGATAGGCACAGAAATGGATTACGTCCGCGAAGGACTGAACGAAGAGTTTCAATTTAAAAATCCGAATTCGCAGGAAACCTGCGGCTGTGGTGAGAGTTTCAGCGTCGCCGAATCAACCGAATAGTTCTGAACTGGAAAAAATCAACATGACTACACAATCACAAGATATCGAAGTAACCGCTGAAGATTCCAGTGTTGAATCTTTCGTTAATGCCGAATATGAGCATGGTTTCGTTACCGACATTGATACCGATACCGTTGCCCCTGGTTTAAACGAAGATGTCATCCGACTGATCTCGGAAAAGAAAGAAGAGCCCGAATGGTTGCTGGAGTGGCGTCTTGGGGCGTTTCGGCACTGGTTAACAATGGACACACCTAAATGGGCGCATGTACATCATAAAGAGATTGATTATCAGGCAATCTCTTATTATTCAGCACCAAAATCCAAAGGCGACGGACCAAAAAGTCTTGATGAAGTCGATCCAAAATTACTCGAGACCTATGAAAAACTGGGCATCCCTTTGAATGAACAAAAGATGCTGGCTGGCGTTGCGGTTGATGCGGTGTTTGATAGTGTTTCTGTCGCTACCACATTCAAGGGCAAACTGGCTGATGTTGGTGTCATTTTTTGTTCCTTCTCCGAAGCTGTTAAAGATCATCCTGACCTGGTTAAAAAATATCTGGGTACAGTGGTGCCGACCGGAGATAATTTTTTTGCAGCACTGAATTCTGCTGTCTTTACCGATGGTTCTTTTTGTTTCATCCCTGAAGGTGTTCGCTGCCCCATGGAACTGTCGACCTATTTTCGAATTAATGCCGCCAACACAGGACAATTTGAACGCACCTTGATCATTGCCGAGAAGGGCAGCCATGTCAGTTATCTGGAAGGATGTACCGCACCCATGCGAGATGAGAACCAGTTACATGCAGCGGTTGTAGAATTAATCGCACTGGATGACGCGCAAATTAAATATTCCACCGTGCAGAACTGGTATCCCGGTGATGAAAATGGTGTTGGGGGAATTTACAATTTCGTCACCAAGCGCGGCGATTGTCGAGGAGTGAATTCCAAAATCTCATGGACACAGGTAGAGACCGGTTCCGCCATTACCTGGAAATATCCCAGTTGTATTTTGCGTGGTGATAATTCTGTGGGTGAATTCTATTCCGTCGCTGTAACCAACAATTATCAGCAGGCAGACACAGGCACCAAGATGATTCATATCGGCAAGAATACTCGCAGCACGATCATCTCCAAGGGCATCTCTGCACGGTTCGGCGAGAATACGTACAGAGGACTGGTCCGAATTGCCAAGACTGCTGAGAACGCTCGCAACTATACACAGTGTGATTCATTATTAATGGGGGATAAGTGTGGCGCAAATACCTTCCCCTATATCGAAGTAAAGAACTCAACGGCACAGGTAGAACACGAAGCCACGACTTCAAAGATCGGTGAGGACCAGTTGTTTTACTGCAAACAGCGCGGCATCTCAGAAGAAGATGCTGTAAATATGATCGTCAATGGTTTCTGTAAAGATGTGTTTAAGGAATTACCGATGGAATTTGCGGTTGAAGCGCAAAAATTATTAGGCGTCACTTTGGAAGGTGCGGTGGG
>CAYRXP010000039.1:0-8424 GCA_964428145.1 uncultured Enterobacteriaceae bacterium | reverse complement strand
GTCTGTCGAAGACAAACAAATCCTTAAAGGAGTGAATCTGGAAGTAAATGCCGGGGAGATCCATGCCATCATGGGCCCTAACGGTTCAGGAAAAAGCACATTGGCGAACGTCATTGCCGGTCGCGATGGATATGAGATCGATAGTGGCGAGATCATTTATGAAGGCAAGGATCTCACCGAGATGGCGCCTGAAATTCGTGCCCGCAAAGGAATCTTTCTCGCTTTTCAATATCCTGTCGAAATACCGGGCGTGAATAATATTTACTTACTAAAAGCTGCACTGAATGCGCTGCGTACCCACAGAGGCGAACCCGAACTTGATGCCATCGAATTTATGGCACTGGTCAAAGAAAAAATGCAGGTTGTTAAAATGAATGAAGATTTGCTGAGTCGAGCTGTGAACGAAGGCTTCTCAGGTGGCGAGAAAAAACGTAATGAGATTTTCCAGATGGCAGTACTTGAACCCAAACTTGCCATTCTTGATGAAACCGATTCTGGCCTGGATATCGATGCCTTGAAGATTGTTGCGAATGGTATCAACAGCCTGCGCAGTGAAGATCGTGCCATTGTCATTGTGACCCATTATCAACGCCTTCTGGATTATATCGTGCCAGACCATGTCCATGTGTTATCTGATGGCAAGATCATCAAATCCGGTGGCAAGGATCTGGCCCTGGAACTTGAAGAAAAAGGCTACGACTGGGTACGCGAGGAAGCTGACGCGGCATGAGCACACCCCAAGCAAATAATCTGGCAGAAAATTTCCACGCTGCTTTTTTAGCACAACAGGAGACCAAATCTCTAAATGGGTCAAAATCTCTGGCCTGGTTAGCAGCGCATCGACAATGCGCCTTTGATCAGTTTCAGGAAAATGGTTTCCCGACACGTCGCCATGAAAACTGGAAATATACGGATGTCACACCCATCACGAAGACCGGGTTTGTACTTGCCAATGCTGATTATGGCTCGGCCGGACATAATTCCGTTGAACAGAGAGAGCTTGATGCCTTACGTTTTGATCAAAAAAATACTCACGAACTGGTGTTCATTAACGGTCAATTTTCATCTGAACATTCAAACATTGGAGTGCTCGCTGACAATGTTATTATTGGCAGTTTACGTGCGGCCCTGACAGACACACCGGCATTACTCGAGCCCCGATTGAATCAATGTATTAATAGTGAAGATCATATATTTGCTGCCTTAAACACAGCCCTCTTTAGTGATGGTGCATTTGTCTATGTACCGGACAATGTCGTTATTGAAGAACCCATTGTAATTTATTTTATCTCTAGCAACTCCGAACAAATGCTTACCACGACGCCCCGCAATTTAATTGTTATGGGCAAACATGCGCAGGCAAATGTGATCGAGAGTTTTCACGGGCTGAAAGATGTTGTCAGTTTTACTAATACTATTACAGAGATTGAGACCGATGATGGTGCAATCCTTGAGCACTACAAGGTTCAACAGGAAAACACTGACAGTTTTCATATTGGCGGTACACATATCAAGCAACATCGTAACAGCCGTGTTGAATCACACTCCATTTCATTAGGGGGAGCTATTGTACGTAATGACATCGTCACAGAACTGGCTGGTGAAGGAGCTGAGATAATTTTGAATGGACTTTATATGGGTGATGGTCGCCAGCATGTGGACAACCACACGTTGGTACACCATGCCAAACCTCATACCCGAAGTGATGAATATTATCGTGGTGTGCTGGATGGTCATGCACAGGGCGTCTTCAATGGCAAAGTCATTGTGCATAAAGATGCACAGAAAACAGATGCAGCACAATCAAATGCCAACCTCCTGTTATCTGATCATGCAGAGATCGATACCAAGCCAGAACTGGAAATTTATGCCAATGATGTGAAATGTAGCCACGGTGCCACCGTTGGCCAACTGGACAAAAATATGTTGTTCTATATCCGTTCACGTGGCATCGACGAAGAAACCGCAAAAAGTTTACTGACATTTGCTTTCGTTAATGACGTCATTCGGCGCATCAAGTTTGCGCCTGTTCGTGAACAACTGGAAGTCAGCGTTGGCGGTCGCTTACCTGATGCCGATTTAATCAAGGCAAATTTAATGTCGGCCAATAAGATTAAGGCCAGACAAAATTAGGGAAGCCGTCTAGATGTCAGGAATAAATACAGCAAGCAGTATTAAAACATCTTCATTGGATGTAGAAAAAATACGTCAGGATTTTCCACTCCTGCATCAGGAGGTCAATGGAAAACCACTAGCTTATCTCGATAATGCTGCGACTTCTCAAAAACCGAGGCAGGTGATCGAGGCACTGGACAAATATTACCAGGAAGACAATGCCAACATTCATCGCGGGATTCATACCCTAAGTGAAAGAGCGACTATCGACTACGAACAGGCCAGGGGAAAAGTACGTAGCTTTATCAACGCCAACTCAGAGAAAGAAATTATTTTTGTGCGAGGGGCAACGGAGGGAATAAATCTCATTGCACAAAGTTATGGCAGAAATAAACTCAAAACCGGCGATGAAATTATTATTTCAGAAATGGAACACCACTCGAACATCGTGCCGTGGCAATTATTATGCGAACAAACAGGGGCGATACTGAAGATTATTCCAATCAATGACTCTGGAGAGTTAATCCTGGAAGAGTTTGAAAAATTACTCAGCCCGAAAACAAAGCTTGTTTCGCTTGCTCATATCTCCAATGCGCTGGGAACGATTAACCCGATCCAAATCATTATTGACCGTGCACATGAGCATAATGCTGTTGTCATTATCGATGGTGCACAGGCGACACCACACACCATCGTTGATGTTCAGGCACTGGACTGTGACTTTTATGTATTTTCCGGACACAAGTTATTCGGCCCAACAGGCATTGGGGTGCTTTACGGTAAGGCACATTTATTGGAGGCCATGCCGCCCTGGCAAGGTGGTGGCGATATGATCAAGATGGTGTCATTTGAAAAAACACTTTATAACGATCTTCCATATAAATTTGAAGCAGGCACACCACATATCGCCGGCGTGATCGGGCTTGGTGCGGCCATTGACTATGTCAGCGCAACAGGACTCGATGCCATCGCCGCTTACGAACATGAACTGCTTGAATACGCCACGGAAAAGACCCTTGAAGTTAAGGGCTTACGCTTAATTGGTACTGCACAACAAAAAACCAGCATATTGTCGTTTGTAATTGACAGTATCCATCCGCATGACATAGGCACCATCCTCGATCATGAAGGTATCGCCATACGAACAGGTCACCACTGCGCCATGCCAGTGATGACACATTTTAATGTGCCCGCAACTGCTCGCGCTTCCTTTGCTTTCTATAACACCTTTGAAGAAGTCGATAGATTGATTCAGGCATTGGGGAAAGCCAGAGAGGTGTTTATCTAATGTTTGATATAAAAGACCTATACCAGGAAGTCATCATTGATCATAATCGCAGCCCAAGGAATTTTGGCAAACTTGATGATGCAACGCAGGTAGCTGAAGGATATAATCCGCTGTGTGGAGATAAATTAAATCTTTACTTAAAAACGGAAGATAGTGTCATTACTGATGTCAGTTTTGATGGCTCCGGTTGCGCGATATCGGTTGCCTCTGCCTCCTTGATGACGGATACATTAAAGGGCAAAACCATCGAACAAGCCGAACAACTCTTTCAGAATTTTCACAATTTAATCATTGAAGAAGAGGATCCTGATCTGGAACAAATGCAGGCATTGGGGAAACTTGCCGCACTGGCGGGCGTCAAAGAGTATCCAGCACGCGTTAAATGCGCAACACTCTGTTGGCATACCCTGCACTCAGCTTTGCAAGGTGAAACATCCCCTGCGACAACAGAATAATTTGAGTCACAAAAATGAATACAAACGAACCCATCACCCTGCAACGAACCTGCGATGCCGCACTGATACCCGACGGCACGCCCATCAAGCTGGAAAAAGACAGTGTCGTCTATATCACTCAGTCCCTGGGCGGCAGCTATACGGTAAATATCAATGGCAATCTGGCGCGAGTTGACGCTAAAGATGCGGATGCCCTGGGTTTTGAGCCTGTAGAAAATAACGATACCGGGCCTAAAAAAGAATTAACGGGTGATGGCAGCGTAGACGAAGCATTAATCTGGGAACAGTTGCACACTTGTTACGATCCGGAGATCCCTGTCGATATTGTCGAACTGGGACTCATTTATAACTGCAGTGTCACAGCACTTGAAGAAGGTAATCAGGTGGAGATCACCATGACACTGACTGCACCTGGGTGTGGGATGGGAGAATTCCTGGCAGAGGATGTCCGCAGTAAAATAAGTAGTCTTCCTAATGTCACCAAGGTCAATGTTGAGCTTACATTTGATCCGCCATGGAACCAGACCATGATGTCAGAAGCTGCCAGGTTACAAACTGGCCTTTATTAACACCCTTGTTTTATCTAACACCTGATAAAAATTCTCAGCATGTCAGACTGGATTAATATTGAACCCGCGGAACACTTCGGCCCGGGTCAGGCCCGGCTGGTCGATTTAGGCGATGTTCAAATTGCTGTGTTTAATCTTGATGGTGAATATTACGCCATTGAAGATACTTGCAGCCATGACAATTCCCCCCTGTTGGGTTGTGGATCGGAGACTGCTCAGTTACTGGATGGCGATCAAATTATTTGCCCGCGTCACGGAGCCCGCTTTTGCATTAAAACGGGTGCGGCCCTCACACCCCCCGCTTATGAAGATTTGCCAACCTTCCCTGTTCAAATCACAGATGGCATTGTTCAAACACGAGATGATCGTTGGGATTAATTATTGTGAAAAATCAAAACTTATTATTACTAATTTTGGCCTGACCTTCCTGTCAGGCGATACCTTTGATCTCATGCAAAAGTGCCATAAATACGACATAGTCGACTTTTTGTCATGCAAGGTGATATAAGGACTTTACCCTTTAATCCAAGCACGTATAATCGCGCGTTTAATTAAGCAGTAACCCTTGGTTTTCCCTCCTGGGATCCTTTTTGGAGTAAGTAAGTAAATGGCCGTTGAACGTACGCTATCGATCATCAAACCCGATGCCGTCGCCAATAATTTTATTGGAGAAATCTATTCTCGATTCGAAAAAGATGATCTTCGTATCGTTGCCGCTAAAATGGCACATTTAACCAGAGAACAGGCTGAAGCGTTTTATGCTGTTCATAATGAACGTCCTTTTTTCACCCTGCTGGTTGAATTCATGATCTCGGGTCCGGTGATGATCTCTGTCCTTGAAGGTGAAGATGCCATAGCAAAATACCGCACCTTAATGGGTGCGACCATGCCGGAATTTGCTGCCCCAGGCTCAATCCGTTACGACCTGGCGAGGGATGGAAGGGCCAACGAAAATGCGGTACATGGATCTGACTCGCTGGAAACTGCAGTAGAAGAAATTAAATTTTTCTTCTCACTAGAGGAAGTCTGCGACCGCCCCCGGTAAGACATAATATGGACAAGCAAACCAACCTGCTTGATCTGGATCTCCAATCCATGGAGACTTATTTTGTCGACATGGGAGAAAAATCCTTTCGTGCTTCCCAGATACTCAAGTGGGTCTATCAGCACGGCGTTACCGATTTCTCGGAGATGACAACTTTAAGTAAAGCGCTACGCGAAAAATTATCTGCTATCGCTCACATTACTCTCCCGAAAGTAATCTCCGAACAAATATCGGAAGATGGTACGCGCAAATGGTTACTTCAACTTGATAATGACAATAGCATAGAAACCGTATTTATCCCGGAAAAGGAAAGAGGGACTTTATGTGTCTCTTCCCAGGTTGGTTGCGCACTGGACTGCAGCTTCTGTTATACCGGAAAACAGGGGTTTAATCGTAACCTGTCTACCGGGGAAATCATTGGTCAATTATTGATTGCCAATCAGGCACTGGGAGTTTACCAACATAAAAATCGCACCATCAGCAATGTCGTCATGATGGGGATGGGCGAGCCATTACTTAATTTTGATAATGTCGTCAGTGCCATGAAACTCATGACAGAGGATCATGCCTTCGGACTTTCCCGCAAACGAGTTACCCTGAGCACTTCCGGCCTGGTCCCCGCAATTGATAAACTGGCAGAAACAAGCGATGTCAGTCTGGCCATTTCATTGCATGCGACCAATGATGAACTGCGTAACATTCTGGTGCCTATTAACAAGAGCTTTCCCCTGGCAAAATTGATGGAGGCCTGCAAAAGATATGCGAAAACCCAGCCCGGAGATACGATCACATTCGAGTATGTTATGCTGGATAGCGTCAATGATAGTGCAGCCGAGGCCCGTATGCTTGTAAAACTAGTGCATGGAATACCCGCAAAGGTTAATCTGATCCCATTCAACCTATTCCCGGGAACTGACTACAGATGTTCCAGTACGGCGGCAATCAACAGATTCAGGGATATTCTGATTAAGGGTGGACTTTTCGCAGTCACCCGCAAAACTCGAGGAGAGGATATAGATGCAGCCTGTGGTCAGTTGGTGGGTAAGGTGATGGCGCGCGCGAAGAAATATCAACATCAGTTAAATAGAAAATAAACAATGAGAAAAATCATTCTCATTTGTTTCATCACCAGTCTGGGCTTAGCTGGGTGTGATCAGACAACAGGGTCAGGTGGGACGGAATCTATCAAACCCACAACCGGAACCAACGAAATTGCACAGATTAATCTCAAGCTTGGAATCGCCTATTTGAAAAGAGGTGAATACGCGAAATCACTGACTAAACTTCAAAAAGCACAGGCAGCTGATCCGCGTTATCCACCTATCTACAATACGCTGGGTGTCCTACATCAACGGCTTGGGGATAAAGTAACCGCAGAAAAATATTTCAGGCAAGCCCTCAGTTTGAATAGTTCGCATGCTTCAACCCTGAATAACTACGGGCAATTTCTTTGTCAGGAAGCACGTTATGATGAAGCAGAGGAAACCTTTCTGAAAGCTGCGCAGAATCCATTATACTCGACGCCAGAAATTGCTTTTTCGAATGCCGGAACCTGTGCAATGGCCCAGAGTAGGCTAGATGCAGCTGAGACGCATTTCAGAAATGCACTGGAAATAAATCCCAGGGTCGCAGTTGCCCTGATACAAATGTCACAGATATCATATAAGACAGCGAATTATCTGTCCGCAAGAGCTTATTTGCAACGTTACCTTGAAATCAGTCCTAGTACAGCAAAAAGCCTCTGGCTGGGAATAAGAATTGAAAGAGAACTCGGTGATAAAAACACATTATCGAGCTACACGCTTTTACTGAAAAATAAATTTCCGGATAGCAGGGAAGCCAAATTGTTAAAAGACAGTTCGGCCAAATAAGTAATGTTAAAATATATAAGTAGTGACGAAGATCAGCTGGAAAATAGTATAAAACTGGGGGACTTGCTCAGCAAGGCCAGAGTAAAGTTGGCGCTATCTCAGAAAGAGATTGCATCCAGACTCAACCTGAGGGAAGAAATTATTGCAGCACTGGATGCTAATGATTTCGATAAATTACCTGCTCCAATCTATGTGATGGGATATATCAGAAGTTATGCGCGTGCTGTCAATCTAAACTCGGATGCGCTCATCAGCATATACGAAGGTGTGGCCGAAAAACCGCCGGAAATTCTTCCTGATGTAAAGCCTCCGGTTCAGGCAAGTAGCAGAGATAAGCCAGTTCAGGCAATGAGCTATCTAATTACATTCACATTGGTGATCTTGCTAATTGCATGGTGGCAGGGTCAATATATTGTGAGTACTGACTTTTTCTCAACAGGGGCTAAGACTAGCGAAGGTGGCGAGTACCCAGGTGGCTTTAGCTATACCTATGATATTGTCACTCATTCGGAAACATTCACAGTGCTTAAAACAGATAACCCAGAAAACAATGGCCTGGAAAACACGAGGACAACGACTACTCCAAACATCGCTAACTCTCCTAGGGCTGAATCGTCTGGAGGTTTGAATACCTTTTTGGAATACAGTGATTTGTTATCAATAGAAGATCCATCGGGCTTGATAGATTCTCAAAAAAACTTAGATATCCTGAAAATGGAATTAAGCGCTGAATCATGGATTGAGATATATGACGTCCTGGGTAAAAAACTCTATAGAAACCTTGCAAAACCCGGGGAAAAAATCAGCTTAACAGGTGCCGCACCCTTCTCGGTCAAACTTGGCAATGCCAGGGCCGTTTCTGTCAACTTCAATGGCAACCCCTTTGATACAAGCAAACATACTAAAGCGGGTATCGCCCGTTTTCAGCTAGAGTAAATTTCTAGAATAATCTTTAAATAAAGCATCATACCCCCTAATCATCTCGTTGATGTAGGGCGCCGCCACATACCCAAGATAGCATGACCCATATATACTGACGCACTGGTATAATGGTACATTTGAAATTCAATAAATTTTATTT
>CAYRXP010000038.1:6395-11196 GCA_964428145.1 uncultured Enterobacteriaceae bacterium | reverse complement strand
CATTAAAGAATTACAAAGCTATCATATTATACTTACTGAAGTTCCTTATGGTGATGAGAAAAGTCGCATAGACCTTTTACTCAAGAAAGATGATGCTAATGATACCGAACAATGTTACGTGGAAGTAAAAAATGTCACCTTAGTTGAGAATAATATTGCCTATTTTCCGGATGCTATCAGCATCAGAGGCACCAAGCATTTACGTGAATTAATGGAAATGGTGAACCAGGGGCACAGGGCCGTGATTTTCTATTGTGTACAAAGGAGTGATGCTACTGAAGTCAGGCCTGCTGTGTCTATTGACCCCGCCTATTCAGAAACGCTGCGAAAAGCAGTCCAGACCGGAGTTGAAGCAATGGCCTACCGTGCCAGGGTCTCGATTAAAGAAATCAAACTAGTTGAGTCCATCCCGGTTTTAATTGCAGATTGAACTGAGCAGGTCTTCCATGATCATAAACATAAATGTTAATGTAGGCTCATAACAAATACACCAGAAAGATTATGACCCTGAACATAGAATCACTTTTGTCCGAAACACGGGGGCAAAATTATGACCTGCACAACGCACACGTCAATCCTGCGTTCACAAAAGTTTTGCGCACCATAGGATTTGATCGGAATTATGTTCGTGCTGAAGGTCAATATCTTTGGGATGACAAAGATAATAAATATCTGGATATGCTTGCGGGATATGGCGTATTTAATATTGGACGTAACAACGAAACAATAAAAAAAACATTAATTGATTTTTTAAACTGTGATTACCCCAGCCTGGTGCAACTTGATGCGCCTCTGCTTTCCGGTCTACTGGCAAAGGAATTAAAAAAACGAATGCCATACCAACTGGATTACGTTTTTTTCACCAATTCGGGCACCGAAGGCATTGAAACAGCGATTAAATTTGCTCGCTGTGCCACGGGTCGTGTCGGCATCATCCACGCGCAAGAATCATTTCATGGCCTCAGCACAGGTTCATTGGCCCTGTGCGGTGATAACACATTTAAGGAAGGGTTCGCGCCGTTCATGCCCGATACCTATACTATCCCTTTCAATGACCTTCCAGCTTTGGAAGAGGTACTCGCCAGGAATGAAATTGCCGCATTTATTGTCGAGCCCATCCAGGGAAAAGGCGTAAATATTCCTGACAGGGAATATTTAACTGAAGCCGCCCGTTTATGCCGAAAAAACAAAGCCCTCTTTATTGCAGATGAGGTACAAACAGGCATGGGACGTACAGGTAAATTTTTAGCGCTGGAACATGATGAAGAGGTCGATCCGGATATGGTAATACTGTCTAAATCACTCTCCGGTGGATACGTCCCTGTCGGTGCCGTGCTCACCAGAAAATGGGTCTTCAACAAAATTTTCTCATCAATGGAACGATCAGTCGTCCACTCTTCGACATTTGGCCAGGGCAGTCTTGCCATGGTGGCAGGCTTGGCAACGCTGGAATACATTGACGACAAAAAACTGATAGAAAATGCCAGAAGAATGGGCAACCTGATAGGTGAACGTCTGAGAAGTTTAAGCGAACAATACGAATTTATTCACGATATAAGATGGCGCGGTCTGATGATCGCAATTGAGTTTTCAGAACCAAAATCATTTTCATTACGCGCTGCCTGGAATATGGTACATAAATTAAACAAGGACTTGTTCCCACAAGCCGTGACTATCCCATTGCTACAAGATTATCAAATCCTGACACAAGTCGCTGGACGCCAAATTGACGTTATTAAACTTATACCTCCGCTTATTATAGATGAAGAAGACGTTAATTATTTCGTTAATTCTTTCAGCAATGTGATGGATAATTTGCATAAATTTCCTGGGCCAGTGTGGGAAGTATTATCCAGAATTGGCAAATCAATCTTTGCAAAAAACAATGTTGATGAAAAACTTCAGTATGCTTCTTATAAATAAATACAAATACAGACGCCAAAAGGTTTTTAATTAAACACAAAACATATCATGGAGAACACATGACCTGGAATATTTATCTTTCTGGAGAAATCCACACCGACTGGCGTGAAAAAATAGAGGCTGGCCTGAAAGCGGCCAACCTGCCTGTTAATCTAAGCACACCAAACACTGATCACGCATCAAGTGATGATTGTGGGGATCGACTTCTTGGTGCTGAAGATCACTCTTTCTGGAAAGATCACAAGGCATCAAAGATTAATTCCATTCGCATTCGTAATTTGATTGAAAAGTCCGACGTTGTTATTGTGCGTTTCGGCGACAAATATAAACAATGGAATGCGGCATTTGATGCAGGGTACGCAGCGGCATTAGGTAAATCAATCATTACCCTGCACGATCCGGAATTAACACATGCCTTAAAGGAAGTAGATGGTGCAGCAACTGCTGTAGCCCAGACACCGGAAGAAGTTGTTAACATTATGAAGTATGTGATCAATGGAACATTACCCTAATCGATTCGCATACCACATCGTATGCTTGCGGACATGAAGAAAATCCACTTTGTATTTCTGTTCTTCATCACAGGTTTATCCATCGCAATATCGGCAAGCGTGCTATTTGGACCGGATTGGCAGACAGCTGATCGCTCCAGCGCGGGGATTGCACCAGACCCCTCAGAGCTATCAGATGCTGTCGTTCAAGTATATGCTGCCCGGGCATTTAACTGGAGAAGCTTATTTGCTGTTCACACCTGGCTTGCAACCAAGACCAGGGGGGCATCTGAATATCATGTTTATCAAGTTGTTGGTTGGCGTAAATGGAGCGGCTTACCTGTCGTCGTGAGAGGAAAAGATATCCCGGATAGAAACTGGTTTGGCAACCCTCCTTCAATCCTGAGAGAATTAATAGGTGCTGATGCAGAAGCAATCATTTCATCCATTGAAAGTGCTGTAAGGTCTTACCCTTATCCTGACACTTACCACTTGTGGCCTGGCCCCAATAGTAATACCTTCATTGCACATATCGGTCGTTCGGTGCCTCAACTGCAGCTGGATTTACCACCGACTGCCATTGGCAAGGATTTCATGACTCGAAATAGATTTATCGATACAGCACCTAGTGGCAATGGGTTTCAGTTTTCATTTTTTGGTATTTTCGGAGGTCTCGTCTCAGCAGTTGAAGGGATAGAAATAAATATACTCAGTCTCAACTTTGGTTTGGGATACACGCCTCATACAATCTGGCCTTTAAGACTCCGTCTTCCATTCTTTGGTATCATCACATTGAGCTCCGCCTCACGACCCGAGAGATTAATCCATAACATTTAATACCCAAACCACCTGGAAATGCAGGCTTCAGGCGGTTTGGGTATTAGAGGGGACAGACAAACAGCCATTAAAAGCGTAGTGTTTGTGATTATCTAGGATAATATAATCCCAGGAAATTAGCGTGCCCTTTTACCTACTTTAATCGGCCGAATCGTCTTCCTCTGCGATACCACATAAATCCGCACCCTCTTCCAGTGCTTCAACTAATTCGGAAGGCTGTAATTTTTTCTCTATTTTTTTCAGTGCTTTAATGGCTCTGGATTCATCATCAGTGGCGGCAGCGTAAAACCAACTATAGGCTTTTACGTTGTCTTTTTTGATTCCCTTGCCATTGGCATACAAAGTTCCCAGATGGTACTGAGCCTTGGTATGCCCTTGTTCTGCAGCGTGGAAAAACCAGGTAAATGCGTCAGTAAAATCCTCTTCACTCTCTGCCTCATCCATAGTCAGTTTAGCTACCTGATATTGTGCTTTAGAGTAGCCTTGTCTTGCGGACTTTAGGAACCAGACAAGTGCTTCAGAGTCATTTTTTTTAACACTCAGCCCATTTAAATAGAAATTTCCTAAATAGTATTGTGCCCGGGAATAACCTTGCACGGCAGCCTCGCGCAATAATTTTTCGGCCTCCTGATAATCCCTGGGGACTCCACGGCCTTCTTTATACATTAATGCCAAGTTGTAGAGCGCTTTGTCATAACCACTTTTCGCTGCCTTCCTGTACCATTCAACGGCCTCAATATCATTCCTTTCCACGCCATTCCCTTCGGCGTACAAGGCACCCATATTCAGTTGCGCCTTCGCGTTACCTTTTTGTGCGGCCCGCTGATACCATTTAATCGCTTCTTCAATATCCGCCTTTACACCGTATCCCTGCGCAAACATGTAACCAAGATTGTAACGTGCATTAACATGCCCAAACCTAGCTGCTTTTTGATAACCTTTAAGTGCCTTTTCATAGTTTTGCTTGACGCCGAGACCTTTCTGGAAACACCAGGCGAGATTGGCCAAACCATCCATATCATTCTGTTCTGCTGCTTTATTCAGCCAGAATATTGCCTGTTCATAATCCTGTTCTACACCATGACCATGTATGTATTTTTCACCTATGCAAGCCTGGGCCTTGGCAAAACCCTGTTTGGCCGCCTGTAAAAACCAACGTGCAGCCAGACCAAGATCCTGTGCTTCTCCCAAGCCCTCTTCATAGATGCCTGCGAGCGTTAATTGAGCGGTAAGATTGCCTTTTTTCGCCTCTGTAATGAGTTGAGAAATATCTGTATTTTCTTCAGCCATATCTGTGTCCCTTACCTTCGTTGAGGATTCATGGCAGATTTCACAAAATCCCTGGGCCATTGTCCGACATTTCTCATGCAAAACCAGTGTTATTTATGTGTTATGTTTCAAAAAAACCACATTTCAGATGATCCGACCATGATGATCTGATTACCCACCGGCACTCCATCAATAATAAATGCAATAGAAGCATAGCACTGCACATAGGCGCCACTTTATGAGACAATGCGTCGCTTTTTTATTCATACACGGACCAGAAC
>CAYRXP010000038.1:1779-6295 GCA_964428145.1 uncultured Enterobacteriaceae bacterium | reverse complement strand
AGGCGCCACTTTATGAGACAATGCGTCGCTTTTTTATTCATACACGGACCAGAACATTGATCACAACAGCAAATCTTATCATGCAATTCGGGGCCAAACCCCTGTTTGAAAACGTTTCAGTTAAATTTGGCGAAGGACATCGTTATGGCCTGATTGGTGCGAATGGCTGTGGCAAATCAACTTTTATGAAAATTCTTGGCGGTGAACTGGAACCCAGTTCTGGCAATGTATCAACCGATCCCAACGAACGCATTGGCGTACTACGTCAGGATCAATTTGCCTTTGAGTCATATACCGTCCTTGATACGGTCATTATGGGGCATGCCGAACTTTGGAGAATCAAGGAAGAACGTGAAAGAATTTATGCACTGGAAAATATGAGTGAAGAGGAAGGCATGAAAGTCGCCGAGCTGGAAGCCGAGTTCGGTGAAATGGATGGCTATAGTGCGGAATCTCGTGCAGGAGAACTGCTATTAGGCGTGGGTATTCCGCTTGAGCAACATGAGGGATTGATGAGTGAAATCGCCCCTGGCTGGAAGCTTCGAGTATTACTAGCACAAGCATTGTTTGCTGAGCCGGATATCTTGCTATTAGATGAACCGACCAACAACCTGGATATCAATACCATTCGCTGGCTTGAAGATGTCATCAACGAACGTAAGAGTACCATGATCATTATTTCTCATGATCGACACTTCCTGAACAGTGTTTGCACGCATATGGCCGATATGGATTATGGAGAACTCAGGGTTTATCCAGGAAATTATGATGATTATATGATTGCATCAACCCAGGTAAGAGAAAGGATGCTGGCAAATAATGCCAGGAAAAAGGCACAAATTGCAGAATTACAGACCTTCGTCAGTCGATTTTCTGCCAATGCGTCAAAGGCAAGACAAGCGACATCGCGCGCCAGACAGATTGAAAAAATTGAATTAGAAGATATCAAACCCTCTAGTCGTGTGAATCCTTATATTCGATTTGAACAGGACAAAAAATTATACCGTCTGGCGCTGGAAGTAGAGGGGTTGAGCCAGAGCTTTGATGAAGGCCCTCTTTTCACCAATGTTAAGCTGAATATCGAAGTCGGTGAACGCATTGCGATTATCGGTCCGAACGGTATTGGTAAAACAACACTACTCCGTTGTCTGGTAGACGATCTTGAAGCTGACAGCGGAGAGATTAAATGGTCCGAAAATTCTGTTATTGGATATTTTGCCCAGGATCATGCAGGTGATTTTGCTGAAGAAACATCATTGTTTGACTGGATGGGCCAATGGGGAAAGGCATCAGATGATGAACAGGTGATTCGTAGTACATTGGGTCGATTGTTATTTTCTCGTGATGAAAGCAACAAATCTGTAAAAGTGATTTCAGGGGGAGAAGAAGGCCGCATGCTGTTTGGAAAACTTATGCTGCAAAGACCTAATATCCTGGTCATGGATGAACCGACAAATCATCTGGATATGGAGTCTATTGAATCACTTAATCTTGCCCTGGAGAATTATGCAGGCACCTTGCTCTTCGTCAGTCACGATCGTGAATTTGTTTCGTCTTTGGCTACCCGTATTATTGAACTAACACATGATGGTATTGTTGATTTTAATGGCAGCTATGATGAATATCTGCACAGCCAGGGTATTGAGGTAGATAATTTGGAAGCTGCTCAATCATCATAATTGAACTCCTTCTTTTAATATCATCTGATTTTCTCTTACTACCCTAAACCCGGCATAGCTTCCTGCAACTCCCCATCAGTTGATGGCTCTGATACGGTATCAAGTTCCTTTATCACATCGGCAATTGTTCGAGGCCAGGGGTTTATCGACTGCAATTCCATCGGCAGTTGATCGATAGCCGCCCTTGCTGTCTTTCCGTTTGGATAAATGCCATATAACAGCAAATAACGCGGTTTGCCTGAAGGCGTGTATTTTACATAGCCAGAAAATTGATCCTGGATATTAGATTGGCCACTTAATAAATTTTTTATATTACTCATATACTGAGCTGAGACTAATTGAAGCACATATGCTTCAGCGGGTTGTTGTCTAAGCCAATTAGGTCCTTGTACACCGGATAAAATATCCGGTACTGTTTCAAGATTGTATATATTCTCACCAACTGCCTCCAATATTAATTCTTGCTCAACTTCTTCAACGACGGGATGTTCTATTTTTCCAACATCTTCAGCTAACTCTACTAAAGGTATTTCTATACCTTCTTCTATCTCAATTAATGGCATTGATATAGTATTGAGTTCCTTTATCACATCTTCAATTGTTCGAGGCCAGGGGTTTATCGACTGCAATTCCATCGGCAGTTGATCGATAGCCGCCCTTGCTGTCTTTCCGTTTGGATAAATGCCATATAACAGCAAATAACGCGGTTTGCCTGAAGGCGTGTATTTTACATAGCCAGAAAATTGATCCTGGATATTAGATTGGCCACTTAATAAATTTTTTATATTACTCATATACTGAGCTGAGACTAATTGAAGCACATATGCTTCAGCGGGTTGTTGTCTAAGCCAATTAGGTCCTTGTACACCGGATAAAATATCCGGTACTGTTTCAAGATTGTATATATTCTCAGCAACTGCATCCGATATTAATTCTTGCTCAACTTCTTCGATGATGGGGTGTTCTATTTTTCCAACATCTTTAGCTAATTCTACTAAAGGTATTTCTATAGCTTCGACTGTCTCTGTAGCTTGTAAGTCCGATATATCCCCCGAAAAGTTCTCCTTAATTGATGAATCTGATACGGTAGGAGGCAGCAGATCATCAATAATTAAGTCGTCTTCACCCACTTTTACATCTTCGTCTTTTAACTCTTGATCCTCTTCACCCAGAGGTGCGACTTGTTCCAGAGGCCCTGTTTGCTGCACATCTGTCTGGCTATCCTCTGATATAGCTTGCTGTGACTGCATGGGTACTATTGTATCAGGGTCAGTAATTCCTTCATTTTTATGATCGTTGAAATATAAAAAAATGGGAATGATAGAAATTAACCCTATAATTATAACAAACCGTCCATAGTATGATTTTGAAGTATCTTCTTGTATATCAAGATCATCAAATAAATTATTTATGTCCTTGCTTGATGGTAGGTGATTATCAATGTGCTCTTTAGTCCCTTCTTCTGCAAAAGATGGAATATGGATATTGCGAAGAACGCTAGTCGTTAAGCCTTTTAGTTTTGGATCATCCAAGCGATCATTTATTGTTTCATCAGCAAATAATACAATACGAAATAATGATTCGGCATATCTAAGTCCAGCAAGCTGTAAAACAAATTCTAATATTTCCAGGGGTAATTCATGTGCATCATCGATCATTATTACGGGTACGATTCCGTTGCGTGCTGAATACTCCAGATATTTATGCACTTGACTAACTATTGGTAATGTATTATCAGCTTTGTCAGGTAAAGCCTGTTGTATAATGTCATGAGATAGTGAGTCTATATTGGTGCCTGCACTAGCGCATATCAGACTTGTTCTCCAATTAGAATCTCTAATTGATCTTATCTGATTGGATAATGCATTTTTACCTGAGTTTGCAGGAGAGGTAATAACTAATAGGTCTGTGCCCTCTGCAATAAGAGTCTTAATCTGACCAAGATTATAATTAAGAATCTTCATCTTGCCCTGAGCCATTTTTCTGATTATTCGATTTCTGAGTTGGATCTATTAGTTCATCTGGATCTATTGATTTATCTAACGGATCAGAATCGAAATCTTTCTCACGTGTTTCTATCACCTCTGCCTTCTCTTCAATTACATTTTTTTTCTGTTTATGTAATTCCTGGCTTGGATCTAATAATTCATCTGGATCTACTGATTCACCTGACAGATCAAAATCGATAACTTTTCCATGTGTTTCTATCACTTCTGTCTTCTCTTCAATTACATTTTTATTCTGTTTATGTAATATCTGGGTTTGATCTAATAATTCATCTGGATCTATTGCGTCATCAAATTGGTCAGATTTAATAGTCTTTTCGTTTGTTACCTTCTCATCTGGCAACTTAACATGTTTTCCATGTTTTTCTTCTTTAGCAGTTTTTTGTTTGGTTTTGGCAGCAACTAGTTCTCGCTTGTCATTTTCAAGTTCTTTTTTGGCTTTAGCCATTTCTTCTGCGTGGTTACGCCTTTCAGCTAAAAACCTTTCCTTTTCCAGTAATAGTTTTTTGACCGTCTTTTTAATTTTTTCTTTTTGTTTTTCTATCTTTTGAGATTGCATTCTCAATACAGTAGTTCTTTTTGTAAGTGCTGAGTATTCTTTCGAGATTAGCTCTTTTGCCTCGTTCTTCATTTTCTGAACATCATCAGCAGCATCCTGATGAGTCTGTTTTTCTTCTTCCAGACTTTCAAGTTGTGCCTTCAATGCAGCAACCTCGGTTGAATGTTCTGCCCGTTCTTTCTGGACTTGCTCTTTTGCCTCGTTCTTCATTTTCTGAACATCATCAGCAGCATCCTGATGAGTCTGTTTTTCTTCTTCCAGACTTTCAAGTT
>CAYRXP010000038.1:0-1679 GCA_964428145.1 uncultured Enterobacteriaceae bacterium | reverse complement strand
TTCAATGCAGCAACCTCGGTTGAATGTTCTGCCCGTTCTTTCTGGACTTGCTCTTCAGCCTCGCTCTTCATCCGCTGTACATCATCAGCAGCATCCTGATGAGTCTGTTTTTCTTCTTCCAGACTTTCAAGTTGTGCCTTCAATGCAGCAACCTCGGTTGAATGTTCTGCCCGTTCTTTCTGGACTTGCTCTTCAGCCTCGCTCTTCATGCGACGCAGCTGATCTATTTCCCTTGCAATTTCTGCATTAACCTCTTGCAATTTACCCTGTTCGTTTCGTTCTACATGATTTTCCTCGTAGGCATTGATAATAGCTTCTGCTAACATTGCCGTGTTCAGTTTATCTTTGCGTATATAATCCTTAATACCAGATTTCAATGCGCTAATTGCAAGTTCTTCATTGCCCGCACCAGTTAGCATTATTGTGGGTGGGAAATCGGCTTTTTTCTGATGTTTCTGAAACAAATCAAGACCATTCAACCCATGTACACACAAATAATAATCCAGGATGAGTACATCAAATTTACTCCAGTCGAAACCATCTGCAGGTTCTCCTTTTTCAACAGGATCGTATTCATAAAATTCAACACCCTGAAAATATTCTGAAAGAAGGGATTTGAGGAGTTTTCTAAACTCTACATCATCATCAAGTATAAGAATGCTTTTTAAATCTATTTTTTTATTCATGATTAGGTCAAGTGGTGATAGTAGATATTATGTCTTCAATATTTTAGTAGATAGCGCCTTTTATTACTAATTTTCTAAAGCAGATGTGATTGATGGCGTATAAGGCATGATAATCAGGACACCAAGCATCTTCTCTAACGACTAAGCACATAGGCCGCCGCGTGTTTTGCGGTGGTCATTGTGGAGCATCTTGCTAAACGTTCAATTGTTGAATGCATGTGTATAAATTTAGAGCCGCCCTTCAAGCAATCCTAGATGAATATCAGCCATTAGCTTTCTTCAAAGTAAGTTCTTCATTGCATTTTTTACAATGATAGCGTGCCTTGTTATTCTGAATTTTATTATGCCGACGACTGCTTATTTCATGTGTCGTACATGAACAATGATACGCATGGCGTTGGTGAACTCTTACCGGGATCCCTTCAAGATCATAATAACAGGTTCGAGTAGCTTCTACGCCAAATGCCTGCATCACTTCACACCATTCTTGCCCATGTGGTCGTACACGACCAAACATCATGTCAGTGACATAATGCGCAACTTCGTGGGGCACTGTTGACGTTAGGCTGTCACCATAATATTTTGCAAAGATATAAGGATTATAACGAATCACCCGCTGGTTCTTGTTTGTTCGATACATCCCTGCGAGACGTCCTTTCAGATCAAACTCAACAGCTATAGATTTAAAGTTACGATGATAAATTTTACCTGCTTGACGAAAAAAATATTCGGTCTTGTCTACCACACATTGTTTTTGAGCTTGGTTGATTGCAGAAATCATATAAATCTCGGCATTTTTAATAATGAATTATGATTTATTTGAAGCGATTGATAATTTATTGTCAACCAAACTAATGGCCTGTTTACCGAGCATAAATTCATTCAATGAGTCACCAATCAATGATTTTTTCCAACCACTTTGTAATGTCGAATCATCCTGATTTTGTACGAATGCTTCCAGCTCTTTTTTCGATGCAAGGGCAGCGGGATTCA
>CAYRXP010000037.1:0-11548 GCA_964428145.1 uncultured Enterobacteriaceae bacterium | reverse complement strand
TCCGGGCGCGCCATCTATGTGAAATGTCGAAGTGCTAGTGCATAATCGAGCTCTTACTTATTGTAAAAATCTATAGAACCAAGCGATACAGAATGATAAAAAATTTAATTTACATTATTTGCCTGTCGCATTTTCTCCTTAGTAATAATGTCATTGCAAAAGATATACTCCGCATGGCAGTCACGACCAGCACGGAAAATTCAGGCTTATTGTCTGTGTTACTTCCACCCTTCGAGGACGAACATCAAATAAAAATGCATATTCTCTCTGTGGGGTCTGGCAAGGCACTCAGATTGGGACAAAATGGTGATGTTGATCTGGTGCTCGTGCATGCACCAGACGCCGAGAAAAGATTTATCAATGCGAGATATGGTGTGGGTCGAACAGCAGTGATGCATAATGACTTTATATTATTGGGACCAGGCAGTGATCCGGCAGGCGTCAAAAGTGCGACTTCGTTAGCTGAGGCTCTCGGCTTGATAAAAATGAGTCAATCAACTTTTATTTCTCGCGGTGATGATTCCGGTACGCACAAGAAAGAACAGAAGCTCTGGGAGACAGCAGGAATTAAGCCAGATAGGAAATGGTATTTGTCTATTGGGCAGGGGATGGGTGCCGCGCTAACCATGGCATATGAAAAACAGGCCTATATTCTGTCAGACCGGGGCACATATCTTGCGTATTTGGGGAAAATGAACCTTGATATTGTTTATGAAAAAGATGAAATTCTGAAAAATCCCTATCACATAATATTAGTCAATCCGAAGATTCATCCACATATAAAAACTGAACTAGCACAGAAATTTATTGATTATATTACTGCGGAAGAGGGACAAAAAATCATTCTGGATTTTCGTATTAACAACGAGCCTCTGTTTTACCCGGATGTAATAAATTAAGGAACCTCTTATTTAAAACCAGGAGAATCGGCCTTGCGGTGCCAGTTTCTATCTTCAATTCTCAGGAGAAACTGGTGCGCTTCCCCAAAACGAATGGTTTGTGTTGCGAGATAATTTAACTGTTCATCGAATCGACGCTGTTTTTCATCATCTGTCGTCTCCCACCATGAGCTTAACCAGTACGATTCATGCATTGGATGAAAAAATTTGTAAAACCTTCCCCAATGCCATGCTTTCGGGCAGATTTTTCCTGTTACTTCCATATGTGATTTCAGAGAATTTAATCTTTCAATGTTTTTCCGCCGTTCTTCAATGAAATACTGATATTTCAGGAAACCATCCTTGAGGTAGATGGGGTCATTTATCCCTAGCTGCTGTTTGTTATTCATTCCCGTGACAAGTTTATATGTTTCTTCAAAAGCGGTGTTTGTGTCCTTCATGATTACTCCTGTTAGTACTATTTTGATGCTCATATTGCGCCAGAAATATGGCCCAAATATGGCGACAACATGGAAAACCAAGGAAATTTTATTCGCGTTTTTGAAACGTAATTTGATTGTCAGTACATATATATTATTGTGCGGCGCATTAAATAATTGCTTAATAATTTTGAAATACATTTGCAATTTTAAGTTTATAAATAACGTGAAAATCTTGGCATAGTTGCAATATTGATCTATGCTTCGGCTGTTGCAGTTGGGTTGTGTTAGTGGTGTCGGAAGTTTCCATTGTGTTCCTGCCGTATATTCGCTTCATTCAGCTATTGCTGCATTTTTCAATTGTGAATAGTTAGGGGTGTTTTTTATGAGTACGGGAACAGTTAAGTGGTTTAATGATTCAAAAGGTTTTGGTTTTATAGCACCAGATGGTGGTGGTGATGATGTCTTCGTACATTATTCAGCAATTGCGTCGGAGGGGTTTAAGTCCCTCACAGAGGGGCAAAGTGTTAATTATGAAGTTGTGGAGGGCCCGAAGGGTTCACATGCTTCGGAAGTTACTGTAAACAACTAATATTTTTTACCATTTAAGGTAAAAACCCCGCAAATGCGGGGTTTTTATATTTTGGAACAATGATATAAATATCGACTCATACATTGAGCTGACCATCGCAAACAAGGTGATATCGTAAGGTGATAATGGCTGCTTGGGAACAGGTTTTATTGGGTGTTGGCGCGCTTTTATTGGCATTTTATTTCTGGCCAGGGGTCAAGGCCACGATGGAAAAGAGTCGACAGGCGGAAAATCCTGACTGGAAGAGTGTATTTATCCCCATCGGAGTCGTCGTAATATTTATTGTGTTCTTAGTGATGATTGCGCGGTCATAAATGCTGAAATACCGCGTGTTATACAATTGACAGGTTTTTATGTGAGAATTATGTGATGAAAAAAATTGGTCTTATATGTTTTCTGATGTTGTTTTTGAACTTTGGGTTTGCTTCAGTCCATGCCGAAGAAGAGGAAGAAGTACTCAGTGGTCAGGAACTGATCGACGGATGTAGTGAAGGGTATTTGCCCGAGAAACCTAACCAGTATTGTATGCAATATATATTTGGCCTGGTCCAGACATTGGCTGCTTTGCAGGAAATGGAACCTGGTAATAAACTCTTTTGTATCGACCCAAACATGATTGGTCTTGAAGAAGTTACAGATAATGTCACAAAGTGGATGAATAATGTCCCTGAGCGTCTCAATGAAGATGCCTATATCCTCGCCACACAGGCTTTGCATGAATCCTACCCATGTGAATCAAATAATATTTAAAATATTTATGCATAGCCCAGGATAATAGCCAATAAAAATGCCCGATCTAGATCTATTATCGACACTGTTTGTTTATGTGATCCCAATCATTTTTGCAATTACCGTTCACGAGGTTGCGCATGGGTGGGTTGCAAGTCAATTTGGCGATCAAACAGCAAAATCCCTGGGGAGATTGACACTTAACCCAATAAAACACATCGATCCTGTAGGTACTATCGTTGTCCCCGCGGTCATGTTTTATGCCAGTGGGTTCATATTCGGTTGGGCCAAACCTGTCCCGGTAAACTGGCGAAATCTTGGTCATCCCCGAAGAGATATGGCGTTGGTGGCTCTTGCAGGGCCTGCAGCAAATTTCTTGATGCTGTTATTCTGGGCCATTCTGGCAAAGGTCATTTTATTGCTTGGGAGTGAGCCGAATTATTTAACACAGTTAATATTTATTATGTGTGGTATTGGCATCATAATTAATATCGTATTAATGATACTTAATCTCTTCCCTTTGTTGCCATTGGATGGTGGTCGGGTCCTGACTGCAATGCTCCCTCGCAATCTGGCAATAACATTTTCACGCCTGGAGCCTTACGGTTTGATCATACTTGTACTTCTTCTGGTTAGCGGCATCCTTTGGAAAATATTAATACCAGCCATTGGTGTGTTGGAAACTCTGACTTATCAGTTAATACAGATTCCCTGATTTAGAGATTAAAAATGTAACTCCCGGGATACATGAGGCCAGAACACATAAAGATTTAGCTGAGGTTATTTCCTCATACACGTCATGAATGGTTTAAGTACTGATATCTGGTTTATGTTGTTTAGCGATCACAAGATAACGTAAGGGCCCACCGGGACGAATAGCATCAAAGGGATAGCAGGTAATCAAGGTCAGTTTTTCTTCCTGTGTCGAGAAGAGATATTCAACCTCCCTCTCATGAACAATCTTTGTTTCAATCACCTCATATATGAGAGTATCACCTGTTACTGGCTGCAGGTGTATTATTTCACCCGGTTGGATCGCCTTTAAAAACCTGAAATGGGTATCTCGATGGCCTGCGATCACGGTATTGCCCTGTTGTCCGGGTGACGAGGAGCCAAAAAGGTGTCCCGGACCGAAAGCAAGTGAGGATCCACTTGCTCCGGCCAGGACGATGCGGTCAATTCCAAGACGGGACACAGTGAGACGACAGATAGGCCAGTGATCTGCCCATGGCCAGGGTTTCACCCCCTGTTGGCCATCGCGTGTTCTGTCCCAGGCCGTCTCCAGGAGGACTTGTGCCAGGATTGCCTTGGCGTGGATATAGGACGCGCTGCCTATTTGCCACATGCCGCAGAGGGGGAGGAGGAGCAATAAAATCTTTATGGTTGTATATTTAAATGTCGAGGACATGCTTTTTTTGGCTTAGTAACAGAAGCAATCCCGCAAACAACATCAGCAAGCCGCTCAAGAATGCAAAGGGGGCATTTGTTGCGGTGGCTGGCAGGTGTCCGAATACTTTTTTGTGATCCCAGCCGGCTGGAAGATTGACAGGCATGGCATGAGATTTAAGAAGTGTTTCCCTGTCTCTTGCCGGTGTGACGTCAACTGCGATCAGACTAGTATATTTACTAACCAAATGATGCTTGAGTGCAGTTTCGACGATAGTATTCCGAAGGGCATCTACTTCTTGTCCCTTCCTTTGACGGCTCTGGCGCATTTGATCCATTAATGCTGTAATCTTTTTACGTGCCCAGATCACGGGGATGCCAGAATCTTTTTGACCACCATTGAGTTTTAGGGTGGCACTCCATTTTGACCCTGCGATGTCTCCCGTAATCGTGAGAGATTCAGGTAATGCATCAGATTTTGTACTGATCAGCAAAGGTTCACCCAGATAAAGATCTGGAATGTTTTGTGGCCAGCTTTCGATGACACAATTTTCTGGCCATTGAATATGGATATTGGTCAGGACGGGACTCTCTAGTTTGCTGAATAAGGCCTCCATTTTTGTCTGTACCTCAGAGATATTGCCGATATAGGTGTGTGACCCACGGCCAAATTTAGCTGCACGATTCATAAAGTGTGAATTTGGTGCGGATCCTATACCAATGGTAAATAATCGGCTGTCGCCTAATTGTGACTGGATGATGTTAAATAACGCATCTTCGTTACCAATACTGCCATCTGTCAGAAAGATGACCTGTCTAACAAGATAATTACTATCATTGGCATTGTTGCCTTGTTTCAACAGGGCTGCTCGAAGTGCAGATGCCATTTCTGTTCCGCCCTGTGCCTCAAGATTATCGACATATTGGTGTGCCTGTCGTAATGCGTGATGTGATACGGGTTGTGGAAAGTGAAATAATTTTTCTGTGTAGGAATTAAACTGGATGATATTAAATCGATCACCAGGCTTTAGACGGGTAAGTGCAAGATTCAGCGCCTGTTTTGCCTGCACGATGGATGGGCCAGACATCGATCCTGAGGTATCAATGACAAAGATGACTTCTCTATGAAGTACGAGAGAGATTTCGCTTGCAGGTGGCAATAGCATTATCAAGGAATAAACATCTGAATCCATGTCTTCTGTAAAGAGTGCAGCCTTGGGTGACTGCCCAGATTCCGCTTGCCAAACAAGTTCAAAATCCCGATTTGCGGGTACTTCCTCGTTTTTTAGTTTTATTGAATACCGTGTGTTGTCAGGGATCACAATATCAATCTGGTGTGTCGGACTATCGATGTGACTGAGCAAAAATCCCGTATCCAGGGCTATTTCTAGGCTTACGGGGTTAATGGAGTTCTGTTCTGGTTCTTGTCCTGGCTCATTTTCTGATCCTTGTTCTGTATTGAGAACGGGCGGTGTAATTCTTGATGCATCCGGTACCTGGGAGGTATTCACTGACCAACCCGTTCCCTCAAAACCAGCGATAATTGTCTTTCCCGGAATGTAACGTGGCGCGACCACCATGGGGAAACGTAAACTGAACTCTTCATCAGTGTAGCGAATTACCTGCTGATAAGTGATTTCAATCACAATATTTTCATCAGGGCCGATATTGGCGACTGATGTTGTAAAGATATTCGGTCTTTCCTGTTCAACAAGACTTGTTCTTTTGCCTGAGGCTTTTGCTTGTTGATATTCTTTCCTGGCTTGCTGTTTTTCCCTGACCTGGCCTTCGATGATGCGTTCACCAATTTGCATACGCAGTTGATCAACTGCTGCATTTTCAGGTAGTGGGAAAACATAAATGCCTTCTTTCCAGTCCGCTCCATTATTGTGAAATTTTTGTTTGACCGTTACTCTGGCAAGCATTCCCGTAATTTGAATATGGACATCCGTGTCCAGTGTGGGGGCCTGTACAAAACCTTGATCATTTTTAAACAGCAAGGAGCCATGTTTAACTTCTTCGGGTTTAATCTCGTCAGGATTTTCGATGACTGTCTTATTTTTTGTGACATCATTGAGTGTTTCGGCACCTAGCCCCTCAGAAACAAACATGACGACGAGTATTATGACAAGGTTGAAAAAAAAACCGCTACAAAACCCTACAAAGATACATTGCAATGTGCCTATGAATATCGATTTTTGTCGTTTCATTTTGAAACCTTATGCATGATTTAAGAAGAATGAGATCAAGTTTCTGTATTGATCGTTAGATGTATATCAACACGTCGATCAAAGATCAGGCTTTCACGATCCCTGGCGTTTGCATTGGCTTCGCCAAGCGCATGAGAGTAAATACGGTGGCCGGGAAGGCCTGCCTTAATTAGTGCATTGCGGACTGCCTGTGCACGGGATTTACTCAAAGCCATATTGTAAGCAGGCTTGCCTCTATGGTCGGCATGGGCGGATAACTGAACTTTTAATGAGGGATAGCCATGAATCAAGGTTGCCAGCTCATGGATGTGAGGTAACAGCGTGTTATCAATGACATCATCATTCGTTCTGAAATAAACAGACATGGATAAACCGTTTTCCAGCTTCTTCAATGCAGATTGTTTATTCTCCAAACCCACTTTGCGCAGGGCTCTTGCAAGTTCTGAACGACCCAGGGCGATATTATGGGCTATATTATTTTGCAATAAGGCAAGCTCATTATTTTTTTGTTGCAGCTGATCTTCCAATGATGCATAGGCATCATCTTTTATGGTTTCCTGGTCTCTAGTTTCCATGGTTATGATTTTCTGGTGTCCAAATATAGAACCACCCGCCGCACCGATAACTGCACCAGGTGGGCCTGCAATCAATCCCCCAATAATGGCGCCAAGTCCAAAACCAATACTTTGTTTATCGATATTTTCTCTATTCGAGGAATGATTACCTGTTTCTGCATGTGTGAGCATGGAGATTAAAAACAGGCTAGTGAATAAAATCAGTTTAGATTGACGCATCAGGTTTCTCCTTTATTAGTTTTTTGAATCATCAGGCTATTTATCTGTCATCTATTACAGCGTTAAAAGCTGACGGCAGAGGGTTTCAATTAAGGAAATGTGCGGGCAAAATGTGGCAGAAATATGGAAATTTTAATGTCAAGCGACAATCAAGCACCTTATTGGGTTACAGTAGGGAAAACATAACAACCATAATTGCAGGGAATAATATGAGTAGGCACATTGTATTGGTTGAAGACGATCCAGGCATACTTAAGAACTATGTGGATGCATTACGTAATCAAAATTATGAAGTGACAAGTTACGAGAATAAACATGATGCCATGCTGGCTTTCAAGTCCGGATTGCCAGACCTGGTTTTGTTGGATATTGGACTGGGTGATGATGCAGAAGCAGGGTTTGATATGTGCAGAGAGTTAAGACACCTTTCATTGACTTTGCCGATAATATTTTTAACTGCCCGGGATTCTGACATTGATGCGATTTCGGGTCTAAGGTTGGGCGCAGATGATTACATCACTAAAGATATTAATATTCATCAGCTCCTGGCCAGGATTGCTGCATTGTTTCGACGCGTAGATGCGATAAAAGAAAGTGGAAAGGAAGATAGACGTATCAAGCATAATGATTTGATGATGGATGTTGATTGTTTGTTAATTGAATGGAAAGGACAGCGTATTGAACTCACGCTAACAGAATTCTGGATTGTCCATTCTCTCGCACGTATTCCAGGACACGTCAAAAATCGAGAACAGTTAATGAGTGAAGCAAACATTTTTGTAGATGACAGTACGGTGACCTCTCATATGAAAAGGATAAGAAAGAAATTCAAGGAGACTGATAAGGAGTTTGATTGTATTGAAACGATGTATGGTATGGGTTATCGCTGGAATGCATAAATGGAAAGTTTTGTACGGGCCACCCCCAAGATTTGACAAAGGGGCTCGACAAAGCGACAAAACACGAATAATGCGATTTTTGTGTTTCTTTCAAAATCGAGAACTTAAATTTTCTAATTTTGACCTGACATTCTTGTCAGGTGATACTTTTGCTTCAGTGCAAAAGTATCAAATTATTCATTGATGAAGAATGTCAGATTTACAATCCGCCTGAAGCTGTTGATTCTGTCTCTTGCTGTTTTAAGTATTCCATTCCTTGGATTTGAGTATCTGCGTGAGCTTGATCGATATTTAAGAACAAATCTGGAGTCCTCGTTGATGGATGCTGCCAGAGCGGCTGCAGGTCCATTACATGAACAATATACGCTGTTTCCTTATACACAAGATACAGCAGAAAATTCTCTTTTTATCCAGAAATTGCAAACTCCAATCCAGTTGGATGGTTATACAAACGATTGGTTAGACTATCTTGCTTGGTCCAAGGTTTATCAGCAAGAAAATGAGAAAGGCGAAGATGCTTCACTAAGTTATAAATTAATTCTGGGCCAGTATGAAAGCAATCTGCAGATATTATTACAGGTTAAGGATCCGCACGTCACATATCAAAAGCCAAATAGCGAATCAATCCTCAATGGTGACCATGTAGAACTTGTGATTGCAGATGAGTATTCTGTCAAGCGGCATTATTATTTTGCCACATCGGCACCAGGCAGATTTAATCCCTTTCAGATCAATACAATTTTGGATGAATGGTATGAAAAGAGAGAATACGTCAAGTATGTGACGAATATTTCTGCAGAGTGGCAGCAAACAGAGTCAGGTTACAATCTGGAAATATCCATGCCATTGTATTTGCTTGATGAAAGACTGGGATTTATCGTCAGAAGCATTGAGGGTGGTGGGAATGGCACGGTTGCATCCACTGTAGGGACTGCAGGTACTGACACATCAACCAGGCCTGGTAGATTACTCAAACCCTCCAGTGAAATTGAAAGGGTGATATCGCGACTTGATGACAACGAAGGAAGGCGACTATGGGTTCTGGACAGTGCGGCTCAAGTGCTCTCCACTCAGGGTAAATTGCAGAAGGATTCTTCTAGTCAGCCACTAAATATTTTTTATTCCTTCATCCTTCCAATCGTTGCAAAAGACTTTAAAGATGATCTGGCTGGTGTATCGAGATTACAGGGAGATGAAGTGAAGATGGCACTGCAGGGATCGGTGACATCACGGTGGCGGGCGACACCTGACGAGAAAGCAATTATTGTCTCAGCAGCTGCCCCTGTATGGATTGATGATGAGGTGCGTGGTGTAGTTGTTGTTGAGGAAACAACAAACAGTATTTTGATGTTACAACGAAATGCTCTGGTAAGTTTGTTTAACAAGACATTGCTTGTGTTTTTTGTGATTACTTTAACACTGCTTGTTTTTGCAACACGGTTGTCAGTCAGATTACGTCGTCTGAGTCTGGAGGCCAGTGAAGCGATTGATGAACATGGCAGGGTGATGGGCGAGATTACCGGGAGCAGTGCCAGCGATGAAATAGGAGACCTATCCAGAAGTTATGCATCCATGCTTAATCGTTTGAAGGAATATAATAATTATCTGGAAAGTCTGGCAGGAAAATTATCTCATGAATTAAGAACACCGATGGCCGTGGTGCAATCATCATTGGATAATTTACAGTCAGAGTGTTCAGGCAAGGAGTCTGAATACCTTGAAAGAGCGCAAGATGGTATAAAAAGGCTCAACGTGTTGGTGCTAAGGCTGAGTGAAGCGGCAAGGCTTGAACAGGCATTGCAGACTGCTGAAGTAGAATCAGTTGATTTAACATATCTGATCGATCGTTGTGGTGAAGGTTATAAAATGGCCTATCCTGAATCTATATTTAAGGTGATGACACCTTCGATAAAAATAGAAAAGAAACTATCTACCGATTTGTTTATACAAATGCTGGATAAATTAGTGAGCAATGCAGTCGATTTCAGTTTGCCGGACAAACCAATCGAAATTATTCTGGAGAACAATCAAACAACTGTCATCAAGGTTATCAATTATGGTTCAATTTTGCCTGAGGAGATGCAGGCGCAATTATTTAATTCAATGGTGTCATTCAGGGGGAAAAGGGACGGGCAGCCTCACCTTGGCCTGGGGCTTTATATTGCCAAGTTAATTGCAGAATTCCACAATGCAGAAATAACAGCACATAATCTTCAGCAAAACGAAGGTGTTGTATTCAAGATCAGATTTAAATAACCTGGTTTTAATGATCAGTCCCAGAGGCGAATGGCCTGCTCACCAGGTTCATTGACTGGTCGCGCAAGCAGCCCAGTTTGACTTAAGGTAATTTTAAAGCGGGCTTTGTCAGTCATGGGAAGGTAAGTTGCGGACCCATAATAGGCATCAATCCATGGTAGCCACGATGGGTAGCTTTTTGTGATTGACCAGATATCCAGTCCCTTGTTTTCTGCCAATGAATAGACGGTACGATTTCCTGTTCTCTCTTCTTTTATATCACGGTAGCGGCCAGAAATACGCTCAAGGCGGTAAAGTGAGTCCAGTCCTGCAAGATTCATCGGTATGTCCCATTTAATGATTCGTGCGTCAAGCTGCCACTCCTCTCCCATTATTATGTATTCTGCAATCTGATTATCATCTTCAAAATATATTGTGGCTGAGTATTGTCGGGGGGCAATTTGGTGGAAAACAATTTCAGCGACATCCTGCTCATGATTGAGTCGACGATAGGTATGTAGATTCATGGAGAGAGCAATCAGGACAATTGCTAACACCAGTAGCCCTGAGCTGAGTGAGCTATAGACACCGGCTGATATGAACTGCTTCTTCCGGAGTCTAGAAAAGGACAACACAAATAACAATAATCCTGATAAGACCATTAAAGCCGCAATCATATTCACTTCCAGTGGCAGCTTCAGGATAGTTTCAAGGGTGATTTCAGGGGTTATTTCTGGCATGTCTCTTAGATATAAGCATTTGATTGTAGTATGCTTAACAACTGTTTCAGTTATATAATCCCAATGCAAATTTTTCTCTGGGTCAAATATACGCTGTTATCTTATGATTAAAAGAATTTAAGGATATGCCTGAAAAAAAAGAACAATTCAAAGAAATTATCAAACAACTCATTCCCATTAGTGATCTTTCTGCCAGTGCGCAAAATGATATGATAGAGGTTGCGGACATCCTTGAGTTTAAGAAGAAAAAATTTGTTTTCAAGGAAGGCGATGAAGATGATTATTCTTATTATATTCTTGCTGGCGAGCTGGAGTTAATTTCTGCTGAGCATGTTCATAGCACAATAACCGGGGGCGCTGAAAATGCCAGGTATGCACTCGCCCAGTTACAACCCAGGCAATTCTCAGCCAAGGCAAAAACACCTGTCACTATTTTAAGACTGGACAGGGGCGCGCTGGACAGGTTGATGGTGCATGAAGGCAATAAAGAAACAGAATCATTCGACACAACTGCTGAAATGGATGTCAGTCACATAGAAGAAGAGGATTCCGGTGACTGGATGACACGAATGTTACAGTCAGAGCTATTTGCCAGGTTGCCGATGGCAAACATCCAGCAGCTATTTGCATTTCTGGAGCCTGTTG
>CAYRXP010000036.1:0-11609 GCA_964428145.1 uncultured Enterobacteriaceae bacterium | reverse complement strand
TAATGACAGTGTGACTACCCCCAGGAACAGCACAACGAAGACCATGGCCTGGCCAAATTGCTGCTCTCGTGGTGACAGTCTTCTTAGCATGTTAGCCCGATCGCACAACAAACAGGTGGGCCGCCAACACAGAGCGACATCCCATATCAGCTTATGCCGATATGGGTAATGTCGGTATGTTTCGTGTTTGTAGCGCTAGAAATCGCTCCGCTTATTTTTCAATATCGGTGTAATCGCCAAGCCCGGCTGCTGATGCTGCCTGATCAGCTGTAGCTGCTGCAGCAGTTGCATCCTGGGTTGAATCTGTGCCTGCCAGTTCCTGAGCCATACCACCCACCTGTTCTCTGATGACGTCACCAAAAATGGAATAAACGGCGATCGCTGCGATCGCTATCAATGCTACGATGATGATGTATTCTGTCATGCCCTGGCCTATCTGTTTTAACTGCTTTCTCACGTGATTTTCCCTCGAATAGTTATGTTATCAATGACGCTGGTTCCTACAAATACGTCCTATGTGTAAGTATGGACGCTAGACCATTATTAGGCAAACTCAAGTGATGTGTTTTTTGCCCTCAGAATGATCTTTTAATGGCCCTTGAAAAATAGATTTGTATCCCCAGATTATGAGATTCCTGAAATATTTTTATGAGGTTAAATGAAGCTATGGGTGTTGAAGCACAAAAGGAAACGCTTGGATTCCAGGCAGAGGTCCAGCAATTACTGGATCTAATGATTCATTCGCTATACAGCAACAAAGAGATCTTTCTCAGGGAGCTGATTTCAAATGCATCTGATGCCGCAGACATGTTGCGGTTTGATGCACTCAAGGATGATGGCCTTTATGAAGATGAACCCGAATTAAAGATCAGGGTTGAGTATAACAAGGACAATAAGACCATCACGGTTCTGGATAACGGTATTGGCATGTCACGTGAAGAGGTGGTTGAAAATCTGGGAACAATCGCTAAATCCGGTACCCAGGAATTTTTTAATTCTCTCACAGGTGATCAAAACAAGGACAGTCAGTTGATCGGTCAATTCGGTGTTGGTTTTTATTCTTCGTTTATAGTTGCTGAAAAGGTCGAAGTGACCTCACGAAAGGCAGGTGCACCAAGGACCGAAGGTGTCCGGTGGACTTCGAAGGGGGCTGGCGATTACACCATTGAAACGGTGGACAGACCCAAACGTGGCACCAAAGTTGTGTTGCACCTCAGGAAAGATGCAACTGAATTTCTGGATGGTTTCAGGCTGCGACATATCATCAAGAAATATTCTGACCATATTTCTTTGCCCATCATTATGCCGAGTGAAAATACAGGCAATGATGAATCATCTGATGAGGGTAAGAAAGGAAATGGCAAGAAGAAAGCAAGCAAGTTGGTGACTGCAGATGAGACAGTCAACAGTGCGACGGCGTTGTGGACACGTAATAAAAAAGATATCAAGGAAGAGGAATATAATGAGTTTTACAAACATGTAGGTCATGACTTTGAAGATCCACTCGCCTATGTCCACAGTAAGGTCGAAGGCAAGCTGGAGTACAGTAGCCTGTTATTCATCCCATCTCGTGCGCCATTTGATCTTTGGGACAGACAACAGCGACATGGTGTAAAGCTTTACGTAAGACGCGTTTTTATTATGGATGATGCTGAGCAACTGGTTCCTTCGTATTTGCGATTTATTCGTGGTGTCGTGGATTCCGATGATTTGCCATTAAACGTCTCAAGAGAAATTCTGCAACGAAACAAAACCATCGATTCAATTCGATCAGGCATGACCAGGAAGATCCTGGATCTGCTTGCCAAAATGGCAAAAGATGAGTCAGAGAAATATGCGAAATTCTGGAAAGCGTTTGGTCGTGTCATGAAAGAAGGCGTAATTGAGGAAGCAGATAGAAGAGAAGATCTGGCCAGCTTATTCCGTTTTTCATCGACACAAGAAGATAAGGAAGAACAAACAGTTTCGCTGGTGGATTACATTGAACGCATGTCCAAGGATCAGGAGGCAATTTATTATGTCATTGCTGATAATTTCTCAACTGCAAAAAACAGTCCTCATCTTGAAATATTCCGTAAGAAAGGTATTGAAGTACTATTGCTAAGTGATCCAGTTGATGAATGGTTAACGACACATCTCACAGAGTATGAAGGCAAGCCATTACAGTCGGTGACTAAAGGCGAGCTTAATCTTGGTAAGCTTGATAAAGAAAAAGATAAGACTTCAGAAAAAGAGGACAGTAAGCAGTCTGATGAGTTGCTTGCGAAAATTAAAAAAATACTGGAGTCGAAAGTTAAGGATGTTCGTGTCACCAACCGGCTCACTCATTCACCGGCTTGCCTGGTGGCAGATGAGCATGAAATGGGACGCAATCTAGAGAGGATACTGCAGGCCTCTGGACAGGATGTGCCTATGAGCAAGCCGATTCTTGAAATCAATATTGATCATCCGGTGGTGAAGAAGCTGGGTGAAGCAGAAGATGAACAATTCGAGGACTGGTCGCATATCCTTTTTGATCAGGCACTGCTAAGTGAAGGTGGTGAGTTGGAAGATCCTGCCGGATTTGTACACAGATTAAATAATATGTTTTTGGCACTCGATTCATCTGCGAAGGATACTCAATAAGTGGTTTATGCCTGACTTTTTATACCTGAACCTATATCAGGGTTGGGGTCAACTGAGTTTTTAAATTCTAGCTTTTGGGGATCCGGAGAAATTTTTCTGGTTTGAAGTGCTGAATGTTACTGATTCTTTCCAGCGTGACTTTGACTACCCTCGGTTTGATGGGCTGAATATGGTAAACAGGTTTTATCGGCGGGTTGGCGCCGAGTTGTAAGGAAGCAGTGACTGGTTTGTACTGTAATGAATGTGTATTTTTAACTGCGTTTGACCCGGATATTTGGGATGATTCTTCCATCAACTGATTTGCCTGGTCAATTTCCTCATCACCCGTTATCCCTTTTCTATCAAGCAATCTGATTCTTTCTGCAGCCTTTTTGCTATTACGATCATTATCTTCCGATTCTGCTGCCTGTTTATAAGCGGTATAGGCGGCACTGTTGTCTCCTTGCAGTTCATAAATAGTTCCAAGTTTTATGCTGGCCTCGGTGTCGCCTTCTGCTGCCAGTACTTTGTAATTTGCTATTGCAGTTTCATAATCTTTGTTCCTAATAGCCTCCTTACCTTGTTGATGAGAGCCTTGTGTAATGACTTCGCCGTGAGCCATGACAGGGGGTGGCTCTGATTCTTTTTTTACCTCAACGGGATCTGTGATCCCTGCGTTTTCTTTTAGTTTGTTGATCATATTCATAATCCCTGGATTGTCTTTGTATTTTTCTTCAGCGGCTTTCAGTTGTTGAAGTTGTTCCTCGGAATATTTCGGTGTTTCGGAATCCTCCGAATCCTCCGCGGCAGACTGTGTAGAAAACAGGCCCAAAAATGGACATGAGATAAGGCATAAAATCAGAAATTGTTTCATTTGTTTATAACCACACTTGCTTGAATTAGTTCAATTATAGCCATAGCCAGGGACATTGTTCACAATTTAAAAATTGGGCTGTGTTTGCTTTGTCGTTTTGGGCTAGAATTAGATCGTATGGTTTGCATTTCAGGATAAAGGAATGGATCTAACGCTATCAGATTTACCCACACTGTTGATAAATCTCAACTCGGTCGGAGTCGCGCTTTCTGCAGAGAAGGATCACGACCGTCTTTTAGAAATCATATTGATGCGTGCCAAAGATATGACTCGTGCAGATGGTGGTACGCTTTATCTCCACACTGAGGAAAACACTCTCAAATTCGAAATTGTTCACACAGACTCCCTGGGGATACGTATGGGCGGGGCGCAAGGTGAGCCCATCTCTTTTTATCCCGTCAAGTTGGTTAACGATGATGGCGAGCCGAATATGCATAATGTCGCTGCCTGCGCTGTCCTGAAAAATGAAACCATCAATATTGCCGATGCCTATAGTAATGAAGAGTTCGATTTCACAGGCACACGACAATTTGATAAGAAAACAGGTTATCGTTCGAAGTCTTTTCTTACCGTACCAATGACCAATCATGAGAATAAAATCATCGGCGTGTTGCAATTAATTAATGCAACGGATGCGGAAACTGGTGAGATAAGGGCATTTTCGGCACTGGATCAGCAAGTAGTTGAATCACTTGCTTCGCAAGCCGCTATCACATTAACAAACAGACAGCTCATAGAAGCACAGAAAAATCTTTTTGATTCTTTCATAGCGCTCATCGCCAGTGCCATTGATGAAAAATCCCCATACACAGCAGGCCATTGTCGTCGTGTGCCTGTATTGACCGATATGATAGCCGAGGCGTGTTGCAACATTAATTATGGTCCGCATAAAGATTTCAGCATGAGCGATGAGGACAAGTACGAATTGAATGTAGCGGGCTGGTTACATGATTGCGGAAAAATTACGACGCCGGAAGCGGTGGTTGATAAGGGCACCAAGCTGGAGACTATTGTTGATAGGATAGAGATGATTGATACACGATTTGAGATTCTCAAGCGCGATGCAGAGATTGCAGCTTTAAAACGTAAACTTGATTCCCTGGGAGAAAAGGATTTTAGTGGTGATGAACAACTTGCGTCAGAATTAGAGCAGCTCGATGATGACAGAGCGTTCATTCGAATGTGTAATATAGGCGGCGAAGCCATGGCCGATGATTTGCAGCAACGCGTGAAAAAAATAGCGCAGTACAAATGGAAAGATACAGAAGGCAATGATAGTAATTTTTTGTCTGATGATGAGGTTTATAACCTGAATATTTTTCGAGGCACGCTCACTGCAGAGGACCGTGAGATTATCAATAATCATGTTGTAGCTACCATCAGGATGCTTGGGTCCCTGCCTTACCCAAAACATCTACTCAATGTCACGGAGTTTGCGGGTGGGCACCATGAAAAAATGGATGGTACTGGATATCCGAAAGGCTTAAAACGGGATGAAATGTCTGTACAGGCAAGAATGTTGGGCATTGCCGATATCTTTGAGGCTTTAACGGCGGCGGATCGACCTTATAAAAAAGCAATGCCTATGTCACAGGCGCTGACAATACTCGGACGTATGAAACTGGAAAATCATATTGATCCGGATTTGTACGATGTTTTTATGTGGGAGAAGGTTTATCAGAAATACGCGGATGATTATCTGGGACCAGAACAATGTGATGATTATGATCTGAATGATATTCCAGGATATGTCCCACCACCAGAATAAAGGTGTGACTGAAGCAACATCGTTGAACAGAGTCTGCTGTCAATGAGGGAAAATAAAGGTGTGTATACTTGTTCTTTCGTGCGCCTGTTTAATTTGAAAAATTTAACATAATAGGCAGACGGATGAGCAAGATAAAAAATAGAAATAAACTTCTAAACTCTTTAAAGCCGGTCGCAGGCAATGGCTTGCTGGACAGACGTTTGTTTTTACAGAAGGGGCTTACCTTTACGGCACTTACGGCTGCTGCCACCGCGATACCATCCGTCATTGCAAAGGCTTCAGGGGGGCCTGAAAAACGGGCAGAGATTGATCTGATCCGCCCACCGTGGATGCGTCAACCGGGAAAGCCATTTTCACCCTATGGCGTTCCATCACCTTATGAAGACAAGGTTGTGCGATTACCTTCTGCAAACCCAGTACTTCAAGGGAATGGTGCTTCCTGGTCACCCCTGCATCAGCTGGAGGGTACGATTACCCCGAATGGTTTGCATTTCGAGAGACACCACAATGGTGTGCCACAGATAGACCCTGAACATCACGAACTGCTGATTCATGGGATGGTTGAGAAGGAGTCCTTTTTTACTATTGATGCGCTGATGCGGTACCCGCACCGTTCACAAACCTGTTTTGTTGAATGTGGAGGCAATAGTAATTCATCCTGGAATAAAAACGCGTCGAAATCTCCGGTAGGTTACTCACATGGTTTGGTATCGTGCAGTAATTGGGTCGGGGTCCCACTCTCTACATTGTTAAGTGAAGTGGGTGTCAAGAAAAAAGCCAGGTGGTTGATTGCTGAAGGTGCGGATGCCTTTGCCATGAATATGAGTATCCCCCTGGAGAAGGCAATGGATGATGCCATGCTGGCTCTGTTCCAAAATGGAGAAAGGTTGCGGCCAGAAAATGGTTATCCAATGCGATTACTGGTGCCGGGTTGGGAAGGCGTGCTTAACGTGAAATGGGTGAGAAGGATAGAACTCTCAGACCAGCCCGTAATGGCACGTAACGAAACATCGAAATATACAGAATTGTTACCCTCAGGTAAGTCGCGCATATTTACGCTGGAAATGCATGCCAAGTCATTGATTACATCCCCCGTATCAAGCACCTTTATCCCGGAGCCTGGCTTATTTCAAATATCGGGTCTCGCCTGGAGCGGACGAGGTAAGGTCAAAAAAGTAGAGGTTTCGGCAGATAATGGTAAAACATGGGCAGAGGCGGCACTGGATAGCCCGATAATTCCAAAGGCATTTACCCGTTTCAGAATGCCATGGCGATGGGATGGCAAACCTGCTTACCTGAAAAGCCGGGTGACGGATGAAACCGGCTATGTCCAACCAGAGCGTGATGAGTTGGTAGCCAATCGGGGGCGCCATGGCTATTTTCATTACAATGCAATTATGACATTGGCAGTTGAAGATGATGGGTTCGTAACACATGTATATAGAGCAGAAGAAGATGATCAAGATCCTGGCGGTCTCGGCATTGATGCTGATTGGTAGCGTTGCCGCTATTGATAATCCAGGAGGCTTAATTGCAGAAGGTCCTGACCTCGGTCAGCCGGCCACGGCTGAGGAAGTTACCGCCCTGTCTATCAATGTGTTTCCTGATGGCAGAGGATTGCCCGAGGGGACTGGTAGTGTTACGCAGGGAGCATCAATATATAAATCGAAATGTATCGTCTGTCATGGTGCGGGTGGTATCGGCGGCAGTGCTGAACCACTGGCAGGTGCCGAGATGGGATTGACCGGTGAATGGCCTGAAAAAACAATTGGGACTTTATGGCCATATGCAACGACACTATTTGATTTTACACGCCGTAGTATGCCCATGACTGCACCAGGTTCACTGAGCAATGATGAAGCCTACGCTTTGACTGCCTACCTACTTTATCTGAATGATATTGTTGATGAAGGTGTTATGCTCAATAAAGAAACATTAATGCAGGTAAAAATGCCGAACGTAGATGGTTTTATTAATGTCTACGAGCAAGAGAAGCAAAAGAACAAATAAAGAATCATTGCTGACCAATTGACTCATCATTCCCGCGTAGGCGGGAATCCAGTACAATAGCCGCCCATGTCGGGCAATACATTCGGAAAATTATTTACCATCACCACCTGTGGCGAAAGTCATGGTGTGGGTTATGCGTGCATTGTAGACGGTTGCCCACCAGGTATGGAACTCAGTGAGGAAGATCTGCAAGGGGATCTGGATCGACGTAAGCCCGGGAAGTCGCGTCATGTGACCCAGCGTAAGGAAACAGATCTTGTCCGCATCATTTCCGGAGTATTTGAAGGTGTTACCACGGGCACACCGATTGGTCTTTTAATAGACAACACCGATCAAAAATCCAAAGACTATTCCAAAATAAGTGAGTTATTTCGTCCCGGACATGCGGATTACACTTACCAGCAAAAATACGGAATAAGAGATACTCGGGGAGGTGGGCGTGCCTCTGCCCGAGAAACCTGTATGCGTGTCGCTGCCGGGGGCATTGCGAAAAAATATTTGAAAGAGAAATACGGTATCAAGATACGTGGTTATCTTTCACAAATAGGGCCGATTGAAATTGAATTCAAGGATTGGAATGAAGTTGAAAATAATGCATTCTTTTGTCCCGATGCTTCCAGGGTGGAAGAATTGGATAAATACATGGATGCTTTGCGTAAAGAGGGCGACTCCATTGGTGCACGTATTAATGTTGTGGCGGAGAATGTCCCACCAGGTTTAGGAGAACCTATCTTTGACCGTTTCGATGCTGATATTGCCAAGGCGATGATGAGTATCAATGCCGTGAAAGGTGTGGAGATTGGTGCTGGATTTAATAGCGTGAATGAGAAAGGCACAGAACATCGCGATGAAATGACGCCAGAAGGCTTTATTGGCAACCATGCGGGCGGCATTTTGGGTGGTATTTCTTCTGGACAGGATGTGCTGGTGAGTATGGCATTGAAACCGACATCCAGTATTAGAATACCTGGACAAACAGTCAACGTGCAAGGTGAAGCCAGTGAAGTAAAAACCACGGGTCGTCATGATCCCTGCGTTGGTATCCGCGCGACACCGATCGCAGAAGCCATGCTAGCCCTGGTAATAATGGATCATGTGTTGCGCCATCGTGGTCAAAGTTGTGATGTACAATCAATAACCCCCATCATTCCTGCTGCGCGGAAGTGAAGCGTTAAAAGTGAAAAGTGAAAGGAATGCAATTATATTGACATCTTTTACGCTTCACGTTTCACCCTTATCACTTCACGTCTAAAAAGGACTATTCACACACGCCTTAACGGCGTGCCATACTGGCGTCTGTCCGGTTATTATTTTCTGTTCTTTGTCACGGTCGGCATCTATATGCCGTACTGGTCCTTGTATCTCAAATCAATTAATTTCAATGCAGAACAAATAGGCATCCTGTCAGCCATTGTTGTGGGGACGAAGATTTTCTCGACCTATTTATGGGGTTGGGTGGTTGACCACACAGGTCAGCGAATGCGAATCATTCAGATCGCATCGTTATTCTCCGCCTTAACTTTTGTTGCTGCGTTATTCGTCAAAGATTTCTGGGCACTTGTGTTCATTATGTTTCTGTTCTCAATCTTCTGGAGCGCATCCTTACCTCAGGTTGAAGCAGCAACATTGTCCCATCTTGGTGAATCATCACATACCTATACCGTCATTCGTCTATGGGGATCAGTCGGGTTCATTATTATTGTCTGGAGTCTTGGCATCGTCTTCGAATCACTCAGCATCAGTTATGTACCACTCATTCTCCTCATCTCAATGGTGCTGGTATGGATTCTCACGTTATCGATACCTGAAATACCACCAGAACATCATGACGATCCAACTGAGTCACTAAAAGAAATTCTCAAAAAACCCAATGTCATTGCCTTACTCCTCGCCTGTTTTTTGATGCTCGCAAGTCATGGACCTTATTACACCTTCTATTCCATCTATCTGGAAGATCACGGCTATTCCCGGTCATTCATTGGGCAAATGTGGGCGCTTGGTGTTATTGCTGAAGTTGTGCTGTTTCTATTTATGCACCGCTTGATTGCAGTCTTTGGCTTACGAAAATTACTCTTGTTGAGTTTATTGTCAGCAGGTGTTCGCTGGTTATTAATTGCCTTCTTCGTAGATAAGTTGGTTGTGTTAGGTTTTGCCCAGCTTTTACACGCAGCCACCTTTGGCATATGTCACGCCGTTGCAATTCAATATGTGCATAAATATTTCACAGGCAAATTGCAGGGCAGGGGGCAGGGTTTGTACAGCAGCATCAGTTTCGGTGCTGGTTTTGCATTGGGTAGTCTTTTGACGGGGTATGCCTGGGAGAGTATTGGTGCTACAGCATGTTTTACTGTCGCCTCTGTTTCAGCTTTTCTGGCAATGGGTATTGCCTGGGTTTTTGTAAAGGATTAAGCAGATTAGATTAAATCTAGAACAGATCGATCGCGCCACTTTTTTTCTGATCCTGGATATCACCATCTGCGATAAGCAATTCATAATTATAAACGCAATTTCTGCCATGCTCTTTAGCATAATAAAGCGCTTTATCAGCAAGATTTAAAATAGTAGGTGGATAATCGCGTTCTCTAATCATGGCATAACCAATACTGATTGTAACCGTGCCTATTTGTGGAAAGTTATGATCGGAAATTTTCTTGCGAAAATTATTCAATATTGTAAAAGCTTGTTTAGCGGGTACTGGCTCAAGCACAACGACAAATTCTTCACCACCAAAACGAAACAATAAATCTGAATTACGAAAACACTCTTTCATCCTTTGTGAGATGAGTAGAATAACTTCATCCCCATAAAGATGGCCAAATGTATCGTTGACAGCTTTGAAATGATCTATATCCAGCATAACCAGCCATGCACATGAAGAATCTTCTAGTTTTCTTTTTTCATCAATGTTTCCTGAGACGGTATACTCTTCTTGCTTTTTACGCTGCATTTTAAGCAAACGTCTGAGTTTGTTATCAAATGTACGTCGATTAAATAGCCCGGTTAATTTATCGCATTCACTTTCTTTTAGTATGTATAAATAATTGCCATATATCTTGGTAAACCCATCTATTAATGTTTCAAATTCAGACAATTCCTGCTTACTATCAATAGACAATACGCTAATTACTTTACCACTTGATAGAATTGGCGTAAGCAAACATATATATCCTTTATTTTTATAGCTCACTGGTTTGAGCCCTTCTATACATAGTGCAATGTGTTCATCTGCCATAATTATTTTGGGTTCATGATTCCATTCATAACTGAGCTCGTTTTTTGAATCCATATCGATGAAAAGATGAACGACTTCCTCAAGCTGATCATGATTATCATCTTTTAAGAATTTGTTAAGCGAAATACGTTGGGCAGGAACCAGTTCAGCTAAGGTGGCAACCAGACTATATTCCAGCGAGTCTAGGTCACGCTGGCGTGTCATTTCAACGATTGATTGGAGTATTTCGTTATCCACGGCACCAAATTTAATTATATTCAGTAATGAGCGATATAGTTTTTTATTGAAATATTTTTCTAGCTTGCAGTACCACCCACAGTCATGTTATCAATGCGCATAGTGGGTTGTCCTACACCCACAGGAACGGACTGGCCATCTTTACCACATGTCCCAATCCCTGAATCCAGTGCCATGTCGTTACCGACCATGGAGACACGTGTTAACACATCCGGGCCGTTGCCAATAATCGTGGCCCCTTTGATCGGTTGTGTGATTTTGCCATCTTCGATGAGATAGGCCTGGCTGGCACTAAAGGAGAATTTGCCATTAGTGATATCAACCTGTCCACCCCCGAATTGCACGGCATAGATACCTTTGTTAACGGATTTAATAATATCTTCGGGGCTTTCTTCACCGGCCAGCATATAAGTGTTTGTCATGCGTGGCATCGGCAGGTGCGCATAGGACTCCCGTCTTCCGTTACCTGTCGGTTTCATTCCCATCAGCCGAGCGTTATGTTTGTCCTGCATGTAATTAACCAGGATACCGCGTTCGATCAAGGTCGTACTTTCAGTCCTGGTGCCTTCGTCATCAATGTTTAATGAGCCGCGGCGATCAGTGATGGTGCCATCGTCGACAATAGTGACTTCCGGGGTGGCAACCCGCTGGCCAATGCGCCCGGAAAAGGCGGAAGTTTTTTTGCGATTGAAATCACCTTCAAGCCCATGTCCAATGGCTTCGTGCAAAAGAATACCTGGCCATCCGGGACCAAGCACAACCGTCATGTTACCTGCGGGTGCTGCGACAGCCTCCAGATTGATCAATGCTTGTTGTACTGCCTCTTCGATATATGAATCGGTCAGTTCTTCATTAAGAAAATAATCATAGGCGAAACGGCCACC
>CAYRXP010000035.1:8734-11635 GCA_964428145.1 uncultured Enterobacteriaceae bacterium | reverse complement strand
AGTTATGGCGAAATACGGGCAACGCAATTAGCCGACTGGATACTGGAGGATCAATTACCCGTCAGGCTACAGATTCAGTTGCATAAATACCTGTGGGGCGATGTGCCCGGGAAATGATGCCTCCTGAAATAATTCCCACGCAAAGTAGGACAAGAAAAATAATTCGATGAACTTAAATCAATATAATGATCATATTTTGCAGAAGTACAGGAATTGGTTGCAGTGAAAGCGGTGATTCTTCTTTCCGGTGGGCTAGACTCTGCCACGATATTAGCTATTGCAAAAGATCATGGCTATCAATGCTACGCATTGAGTTTTAATTATGGACAAAGACATTGTGCTGAATTAATCGCAGCAACAAAGATTGCGAAGGCCTTTGCTGTGGTTGAACATAAAACCATTGATCTGGATCTGAAACAGATAGGTGGCTCTGCATTAACCGACAACAAAATCGATGTCCCTGAATCCCCAACGGTCGGTATCCCTATTACTTACGTCCCGGCAAGAAACACAATTTTTCTTTCATATGCAATCGCTTGGGCTGAAGTCATGGATATCAACAATATTTTTATTGGTGTGAATGCCGTTGATTATTCCGGCTATCCTGATTGCCGTCCAGAATATATTCAATCCTTTGAACGCATGGCAAACCTGGCGACAAAATCTGGTGTTGAAGGAACAAAACTCACCATACACACACCGCTGATCGATCTCAGCAAGGCAGAGATTATTAAACAAGGAAACAGGCTGAACGTTGATTATGCCTTAACGATCTCCTGTTATCAGGTGGACGAAGATGGCAGTGCATGTGGTGTTTGTGATTCTTGCCGATTTAGAAAAGAAGGATTTGAAAATGCGAAGGTTTCTGATCCGACGCGTTATAAATAAAAGCTGAAATTTTTTCTAAAACTAACTATCGCAGTATGGCTCTTACTTTCTTTTTTCCCTTGTTTTTAGATTTTGATTTCGACTTACTCTTATCCTTTGACTTTGTGCGAGGCTTCCTGGATTTTTTAGATTTACTTCTTCGTTGTAGAGCTTGCTTGTCGCCCTCTTCTTTTACGCGTGTAATATTTAATTTCTGACCTGCGACCCAGGTTTTTTTAAGGTCCCGATAAACTTCTTTTGGCATCCCTTCGGGGAGATCAACAAAGCTGTAACCTTCATGAATATCTATACGTCCGATATTCCTACTGTCTAATCCGGCTTCGTTTGCGATTGCCCCGACAATGTTCCCCGGCTGTACATCATGATCATGCCCCACTTCAATGCGATAGGTTTCCATTCCTGATTCAGGGCCTGATCCAAGTTTTCTTTGTTGTCCTTTGCTTTTTGGCGATCTCCTTCTTTCTCTTGACTCATCTCTGCCTCTTGATTCGTTCCTTCCTCTTGAATCAATTCCCGCGCTCGTTCCACGACCTTTTTTATCTTTTCTGCCTGCGGGTAACGCCTTTAAGAGTAAGGGTTCTTTTCCCTGAACCAGTTTTGCTAATGCTGCGGCGATTTCTGTCGCCGGAATATTATGCTCCTGCTGATATTCTTCTATTAAGTTTTGATAGAACACCAGGCCTTCTCTAGCAATAGTGTCGGTAATATTCTGTTTGAAACGGGCAACACGTTTGTCATTTATCATTTCTGTTGATGGTAATTCCATCATTTCTATTTTTTGTCTGGTTGCCCTTTCTATTCTATGTAGCCAGTGTTTTTCTCTGGGCGTAACAAATAGAATGGCTTCACCTGTTCTTCCTGCTCGACCCGTTCGCCCTATTCTGTGTATATAGGCTTCGGTTTCATTTGGAATATCATAATTGATCACGTGGCTGATTCGATCAACATCCAGACCACGGGCAGCCACATCGGTGGCAACCAGAATATCCAGCTTGCCGGATTTCAATTGTGTAAGGGTGCGTTCACGTTGCTTTTGTTGTAGATCACCATTCAGGGCAACGGCAGCATAGCCACGTGCCTGAAGTTTTTCTGCCAGCTCAACCGTAGTGATTCGAGTGCGGACAAAGATAAGGACAGCATCATGATTTTCAGCCTCCAGAATTCTTGTCAGGGCATCCAGCTTGTGTGCGCCGCTAACCATCCAGTAACGTTGATGAGTTTTTTCAACGGTGGCAGTTTTATTTTTGATGGTAACTTGCTCTGGATCCTGTAGATATTTTTTCGCAATATTGCGTATCTGTGTTGGCATGGTTGCTGAAAATAATACGATTTGCCTTTTTTCTGGTATCTGTTCAAGTATCCATTCGACATCTTCTATAAAGCCCATACGTAACATTTCATCGGCTTCATCAAGTACCAGACAATCCAGTGCATCCAGTTTCAAAGTTCCACGACGCATGTGATCCATTACTCGCCCGGGTGTACCAACCACAATATGTACTCCTCGCTTTAAGGGTCTTAATTGTGTGCTGTAATCCTGGCCACCATAGATAGGCAATACATGAAACCCTTTCATGTGTTTTGCATAAGTTTGAAATGCTTCCGCGACCTGAATCGCCAGTTCTCTTGTGGGGGCCAATACCAATACCTGTGGTGACTTCTTTTTCAGGTTGACACGCGAAAGCAAAGGTAATGCGAATGCGGCTGTTTTCCCGGTTCCGGTTTGTGCCTGTCCGACCAGATCTTTTCCAGCCATCACTAACGGAATGGTTTTTGCCTGAATTGGTGAGGGGCTCTCATAACCGACATCCTTGAGTGCCTTCATTAAGGGCGTACTTAGATTCAGATCATCAAAACTTATTTGGGTGACATCTTCGGTCATTAAAATCATCTACTTTTGTTAGCTACCACGACTAATGCTATGTCTATTCAGGGCAAGCTAGTTGAAATGGGCGCGTATTATAGAGTTTAAATTAGAATATTTCATACACCAGTTAGCGGATTGCCGCCAAT
>CAYRXP010000035.1:0-8634 GCA_964428145.1 uncultured Enterobacteriaceae bacterium | reverse complement strand
GCGGTGATATTAAGTGTCGGATCATTCACATCTTCAACACCCAGAGCCCTGGCCGTTGCAGGCATTAATTGCATCAGACCTTCAGCGCCTGCATAGGAAACAGCAGCTGGATCAAACTGACTTTCCTGATATATTTGTGCGACGATTAAGCGCCAATCAAAACTGTGTAGTTCAGCATTTTTCTTCACAATTTCATCATAAGGTGAGAGCTTGTTTACATGAGTTAACAATCTTGTATCGGCCTTTCTGTTTTTTGGACGAGACAGATATTTACTATAGAGCACGTTGTATGTGTCACCACGATACTCTTGCTCAATATAATCATTCACCGCAGACAGGAGTTTATGGTCGCTCGCCCTGACTGCCCATGATTGGCCAACGGGCTCACTTAATGTGAAAAGTGGTTTAAGACCATATTGCCGGGTCAACTCCGCTTTGACTTGATGGCCTCCCAAAATCGTTAAATCATGCATTGCATGTGATACGCGATACAACGTTTCTTCTACATTCACGCCTTCGTCAGTATTGATTATCTCAAAATCAATACCTCGCTGCTGTATCCCTTCCAGAAGGCCACGATAAGGGCTTTCAGGTGCCAGCGCGATTCTTCTGCCTTCCAAATCCCTTATATCGACAAGACTTTTTTCTGTGTCACGGCCAATGATGACAGGTGCAGAATAATCATAGGCAGATGTCATCCTGATATCGTCGTCATGCAAACTGTTTTCAGGTAATGATGCTGCAATGATATCGCCGTCACCACTAAGTAATAATTGACGCATCTCTTCATGGGAACTGGCAAGCACAACATCGACATTCATTTTTTTTGATTTGGCAAATTCCTTGATAAAGCTATATTCAAAACCATGCATTTTGCCGTTGTTGAAAAAATAATTGCCCGGACTTTGATAGGTAATTACCCTCAGGACTTTTCGCTCCCGCATCTTTGGCAAATCTTCTAATCGGACATCTGTAACAATTATGGACAAATGGGTTTTATTTAAAAATTCATTCAGACGATTTTGCAAAATCTCTGCGTCCGGCCTCACCGCCCACGCACGCGATTCCTCCTTTGAAAAATCAAATGCAACACTAACTTCAGGATGTTGTGGCAGGTATTCGCCCAGATAATCACTTTCAACGATGGTCACATCATATTCACCAGATGTAACACGCATTATGATCTCATCCAGTTCGAATGATTCCGGAATAGCAACTAGATCCATCGTCGAATTTTCTACAAGATATTTTTCCAGTATTGACCAGGATGGAGATGATTTTTTTAGCGCGATCTGTCGAACGAACAAATCGTCCAGACGTTCAATCTGAGTCGTGTCGGTACGCACAACAACCTGTTGGCGTGTTGTCCCCCAGGTATATGTAAACTTGATTTGATCAGTGATGCCGGATGCCAGAGATTCACCCTGACCGATAACAATATCTCCATGGCCATTGATAAGCGCAGACATGAGTTGCCATTCTTCCTCGATAGCGTGCCACTCGATCGTCAGTTGATTCTCTTTTGCAAACTGTTCCACCAGGGCGCGTTCTTTCTTTGCAATTTCCTGGGCAACATTATTTGTTCCCTGATAGAGGATTCGAAGAGATTCTTTACTAAGCAACTCAATCTCCGGCTTGCCCGGTTCTACTTCTGTCGAAAATTGGAGTTCATTTGCAATGCTGGGAGAAATGGGGGTAAAAACCAGTGCCAGACTGATAGCCGTTGATAAAAATCTTTGGGTCAACGATAAAACCTCAAGCGGACATTCCTTTGGTAAATCAACATTCGTCTAACATTTCCTCACTTACCGGTAAGTGACCTGGCTCCTGTGGGCGTCACTATACGCGTTATTTATTTATTCCTCTATATATTGTGTTATCAAATTCTTTAACAGCTATATATAGGTTTGTGCGACGCACCAAGGCGCGCACCTTATCATAGCTTTTGTTGCATTGCAATAAAACAAGGAAAAACAGATTATTTCAGATTAGCGTGTTAAAGAAAGGCTCCGGATCGCAAGTACCGTTCGGAGGAAGTTGTGGGATATGCAGGATTAAATAAGCAATAGAGACTTGTTTTATACAAGAGTAAATATTTACATATGCTCAAAGCCTTGTCGTAATGACTGCAGTAGTTTTGGTGTACCAATATCCTGCCATTCCCCTTGATAATGACTTCCAGTCACCCGCCCTTGTGCAGCCGCTAGTCGGATCATTGGTGCCAAAGATGCACTGCCTGCAGAACAGTCTTCGAAAAATTCAGCCCTGAAAATACTAATCCCGCTAAATGTCAGCATGGGTTCGCCTGCATTAAGCACCCTATCTCCGCTTAATGAGAAATCCCCTTGCAGATTGTGTGCGGGATTATCAACCAGGATAATGTGTGCCTGACAATTTGATCGATCATCATCTGATCTATCTCGGCACAGACCAGAAAGTTGCTGAAAAGAAAAGTCCGTCCAGGTATCTGCGTTCACAGTAACAAAAGGCTCATCTCCTAATAACGGTAAGGCTTTAACGATGCCCCCCGCTGTGTCCAGAGGTTTATCTTCTTCTGGTGAATAGACAATTCTCGCGCCATAGATATGGCCGTCACCTAGATAGTCCTCGATTTGATCACCAAACTCCGCATGATTAATAACAATATCGACGATCCCGGATTGCACAAGATTTTCTACATGATATTGAATCAGAGGTTTACCGTTGACCTCCAACATTGATTTTGGAGTTTTGTCAGTAAGTGGTCGCATACGTTCACCGCGACCCGCCGCAAGGATCATGGCATGCATAACTTATTTGCCTCGGTGATAGAAATACCCTGGATTAACTCGATAAGACCCTGTAATTCGGGATATTCACCATTGAGATCCACGATGTAGGAAAGTGTTCTGGGGATATCTGCCAGATAGCCTGATTTGCCATCACGATGACAAAGGCGGGCGAAGATACCGCTGGCCTTAAGATGTCTTTGTACACCCATCAAATCAAACCATTGCATAAACTTTTCTTCATCGATATCTGGATGGTTCTCTGCAATCTGCTCAAAAAAGTTGTGTGCCCAGCCTCTAATTTGCTGTCCTGGCCATTTGATATAACAATCTTTCAGCAGTGACACCAGATCGTATGTAAATGGCCCGCAAACGGCATCCTGAAAATCCAGCACCCCGGGATTACCAGAGTCAAAACCAGATCCATTAATCATTAAATTGCGTGAGTGATAGTCTCGATGCACAAAAACCTTTGGCTGAGCCAAGGCTTCATCAAGCAGTAATTTGAACACTTCGTCCAGCATTGTCTGTATTTCTTTTGATAAATCCAGGCCAATGTGTTTTTTTAGCAACCAATTCCTGAACAGTTCCATTTCCTGTAAAAGCAATTTTTCGTCATAGGGCGGTAAACCATTTGTGTCTGTCTGCTGCTGCATACAAAAAAGCGCCTGCATGGCATCTTGATATAATTTATCTGCACTTTCTTCTGTCAGGTGATCCAAATATTGTTCATCACCCAAATCACTCAATAATAAAAATCCTTGCTTCAGGTCTTTTTCAAGGATCCTGGGCACATTGATATTGACAGCAAGCAAACGCTCTGCGACATCAATAAATGGGCTGCAGCCTTCCTGCGCTGGCGGAGCGTCCATAACGATGCATGTTTCGTCATTGTGCGTCAGCCTGAAATAACGTCGAAAACTGGCATCACCGGAAGCTGATTGCAGTTGGTAATCTTCTGACCCGATGATTTCACTTAACCACTGGTTGAGTTGTTGAAGGCGTTTTGTCATTACCGAAGTATCAGCATTGTCCAGTGACTGTTTATCGAAGTTCTCTCATATTTCTGGCATCATCACCTGAATTCAATAACGAAAACAAGTTTTTATAGATGATACTGAATTATTTGGGAATATTAGCGGGTTTGTCGCTTTTGGTGTACGGCGCCGATCGCTTTGTTGAAGGCGCAGCCCATATTGCGCGCTATCTGGGGATGTCTCCCTTGCTGATTGGCCTGACTATTGTTGGCATGGCTACCTCTGCACCTGAGCTTCTGGTCGGGGTCGTGGCAGCATTGGAGGGTAAAACAGTGATCGCAATTGGCAACGCCATTGGCTCTAATATAGCCAATATCGGTTTGGTACTGGGGTTTACCGTCATGCTCATGCCTGTCACCATCGCTTCAAAAACGCTGAAGCGTGAATTTTTTATCATGGTATTAGCAATAGTTTTGGCCTTTGCATTGATGTTTGATCAAAATCTGAGTCGTCTCGACGGCGGATTTCTTCTATTGGGGCTCGCTGTAGCAATCCTCTCCGTGATTTACCTTTCAAGAAAGTCTGCACGAACAGATCCACTACGAAATGAATTTGAAACGGAAATACCAAAGGAATCAAAAGTCGGTAAATCAGTTTTTTTATTTATGATGGGACTGATCTTATTGTTGGGTGGTGCATATCTGCTAGTGGAATGTGCCGTCATTGTTGCCAAACACTTTGGCCTGAGCGATTTGGTAATTGGTCTGACAATTATTGCTGTCGGTACCAGCCTGCCTGAACTGGCCGCATCGATGACTGCCATTAAAAAGAATGAGCCTGACATCGCCATTGGCAATGTGATTGGATCAAATATGTATAATATGCTCGCAGTCATTGGTATACCAGGCATAATCCACGCCTCGGATTTTGACAGTCGTGTCTTACTCCGCGATTTCCCCATCATGATTGGCTTGACCCTGCTCATGGGATGGATGGTTTTTATCCACGGCACAGGTAAATTTGATCGCGGTGAAGGAGCCACATTATTTCTCTGTTTCATCGCTTACCAATATTGGCTGTTTAATGGTTAAAATGAAGCAATGAGCAAAAAACATACAAAACAGGAACAGGAAAAATTGCTGACGCTCGGGCGTGCCGTGATTAGCACCGAAACCGAGGGACTGGAAAACCTGCTTGAACGCATCGATGAAAATTTTGTTCAGGCATGCCTTTATATCCTCGACTGCAAGGGCAGGGTGGTTGTGCTCGGCATGGGCAAATCTGGACATATTGGGAATAAAATCGCAGCAACTCTTTCCAGCACAGGATCACCAGCATTTTTTGTTCATCCCGGAGAAGCTAGTCATGGGGATCTCGGTATGATCAAGGATGATGACGTTGTACTGGCGCTCTCAAACTCCGGTGAAACGGATGAAATAATCACCTTGTTACCGGTCATTAAACGCCTTGGTGTACCTCTGATAACACTGACGGGCAACGCGGATTCCATGCTAGCAAAAACAGCTTCCGTCAATATTGATGTGGGTGTAGAAAAAGAAGCCTGTCCTCTCGGTTTAACACCTACCGCCAGTACAACGGCGGCCCTCGCCATGGGTGATGCCCTGGCAATTGCACTACTTGAGGCTCGCGGATTCGGGGCAGAAGATTTTGCCATTGCACACCCGGGGGGCATGCTGGGCAGACGCTTGTTATTGCATGTAGGTGACATCATGCATAGTGGCGAGGAATTACCCGCAGTCCTGGAAGATACCCTGCTCAGCGAGACTCTGTTGGTCATGACCCAGATGGGGCTTGGTTCAGCTGCCATTATCGACGAGGAAAACTGTGTGCTCGGTATCTTTACTGATGGTGATCTCAGGCGGGCACTTGATAACAATATTGATGTCCACAAAACAATGGTAGGCAAGGTTATGACGCGCAATTGTAAGTCCATCAGCAAGGATTGCCTGGCTGCGGAAGCTCTAGCCATCATGGAAGACAGCCGCATAAACGCACTGCCTGTAGTCAATGCCGAAAACAAGCTAATTGGCCTGTTAAACATGCATGACTTATTGAGAGCGAGAGTCGTCTGAATATGGTTAAAACTTTAGATAAAGAGATCCTGAGCAAGGCTAAACAAATAGAACTGGTCATCTTTGACGTTGATGGTGTTCTGACTGACGGTGGACTCATACTGGGCGAAAGCGGCAATGAATATAAGATTTTTCACTCTCGCGACGGTATGGGTCTCGTCATGTTGCGCGAGAGCGGTTGCCATGTCGCTGTTATCTCTGGGCGCTCTTCAGGCATTGTTTCAGAGCGCATGACAGCGCTTGGTGTTGAATATGTCTACCAGGGTCAAAATGACAAAGGCAAGGCACTCGAAGACTTACTCGACAAACTCAGCATTGATGCAAAAGCAACGGCCTATGTGGGTGATGACTTGATTGATTTACCTGCCATGCGTCGTGTCGGACTTGCTATTGCGGTTGCCGATGCACATGCCCTGGTCATTGAACGAGCGCACTGGACAACCAAAGAAAATGGCGGCCGCGGTGCCGCCAGGGAAGTTTGTGAACTAATCATGCATGCGAGAGGAACTCTTGATTCGCAAATTAAACATTATCTTGATGATTGAATGTACTGGTGATCATGCCATGGTAAACACTAATGGGCGTCCTATTAATTGTCTGTTTAATCTATGACCCCACTGCGCTGGAAAGTCGTCTTTGCCCTGAGTTTGCTCGCACTAGGCAGTGCCTGGTTACTGAACCGGTTAACTGACACCGAGTCTATTGAAATATCAGTACTACGCCACGATCCTGACACCTACATGCATGATCTGATTACATTAACCATGAATCAGGATGGCACACCAAAAAATAAACTTTATGCTGAATACATGGCGCATTATCCGGATGACAATACAACGGAACTTATCAACCCAAAACTGGAAATATTTCGCCCAGGCAAACCGCCAACAATAATTACTGCGGAGAAAGGCTGGGTTACAGAAGATAATGAGGTTATCCTGCTCAGCGGCAATACTAGATTACTCCGGCTAAACAATGAAGGCGACAGGGAACTGGAAATTATTACCAGCGATGTTCGTGTGCTGATGGATCAGGAATACGCGGAAACTGATAAACCAACAACGATCTTTGCTAAAAAGACAACGATAAAAGCAATCGGCATGAATGCATACCTTGGCGAAAACAGACTAGAGTTATTACACGATGTATATACAAAGATTTTACCCTGAACACTCCACAATAAATCGCAGCATATTGTTGCTGTTCATCAGCCTGTTTTTTACTGCGGGGACATGGGCTCTGTCTACAGACAAAGATCAGCCTATAGAAATAGAGGCGGATACCGCTGATCTTGATGACGAAAAAGGGATCACGATATATCGAGGGAATGTTATTTTAATACAAGGCAGTGTTCGTATGACGGGCGATATCATGACTGTCTATTTTAAGGATAATGAGCTGGACACTCTGATCATGGAAGGCAAGCCAGCACGATACCGACAGCTCCCGGATGACAGTAAAATATATGATGAGGCTGAAGCACTAAGGATGGAATATTACGAACTTAAAAGCCTGGTTATTCTTATCGACAAGGCCTCTTTCAAACAGGAAGGGTTAAGTTTCAGTGGTAACAGGATTGAATATGACACAGAACATAGTAGAGTTAAGGCCAGAGGCAGCATCAAAACACAAGGCGAGGCAGGCGATTCCAGCTCAAATGGAGAGCGTGTCAAAATTATCCTCAAGCCAAAGAAGAAGAAGAAAGAATAGTTTTAGATGAGTGTTCTGTCAGTTAGACATCTCAGTAAATCCTACTACTCCAGACAGGTTGTTAAGGATGTAAGCTTGACTGTTCATGGTGGTGAAATTGTCGGATTGCTTGGGCCAAATGGAGCCGGGAAAACAACCAGCTTTCATATGATTGTTGGTCTAATAAATTCTGATGATGGCACTATCCATATAAACAACCGCGAGATAAGTAAATTACCCATGGATCAAAGATCTCATCTCGGGCTTGGCTACCTCCCCCAGGAAGCATCAATCTTTCGCAAGCTGACTGTTGAAGAAAATATCATGGCTATCCTGCAAACAAGACCGAACTTGAGCGAAAACAGGGCAAAGCAACGGCTAGAAAACCTGTTGCGAGAATTCCATATCACACATCTCCGTGACCATATCGGGATGAGCCTGTCTGGCGGTGAGCGCAGGCGCGTGGAAATTGCCAGATCATTAGCGACAGAGCCCCACTTCTTACTGCTTGATGAACCCTTTGCCGGTATCGACCCTATCTCGGTAAATGATATTCAAAGAATCACCCGTTACCTAAGTCATCATGGTATCGGTATCCTTATCACCGACCACAGTGTGCGCGAGACATTAGCCAGCTGTGATCGTGCCTACATCGTTAATGATGGACGTATTATTGCTGAAGGCACTCCGGGTGAAATACTCAAAAATGAGCAAGTCAGAAAAGTCTACCTGGGTGATAATTTTAGTTTATAGACCCCACTATTAGTTACTGCAAATATTGTTCCAATTTAGTTTAAAAGCAATATTTTGGGTTAAACTTAGGGTATGAAACCCTCGCTCCAACTAAAGATTGGCCAGAGTCTAACCATGACACCCCAGTTGCAACAGGCGATTCGCCTGTTGCAACTGTCGAGCATGGAATTACAGGTCGAGATTCAGGAAGCGCTTGAATCCAACATGATGCTGGAGTCAGTTGAGGATGCCCCTGAAGACCCAGCTGATGATGACGATAAAGTGGGAGAAAATGCCCTAGCAGCAGGAAATGTTTTGGATGTACCACAGGACATAACCCCCCTGGCTGAGCCGGAAACTATTCCTGATGAACTG
>CAYRXP010000034.1:0-11718 GCA_964428145.1 uncultured Enterobacteriaceae bacterium | reverse complement strand
ATATATACTGACGCACTGGTATAATGGTACATTTGAAATTCAATAAATTTTATTTCCCGAGGAAATATCTTGTCTGAGAAATTACAGGCCATACGCGGCATGCGTGACATACTGCCCGAAGAAAGCGTTCGTTGGCAGTGTGTTGAAAGAAAAATCACACAAGTACTGGATCGTTATGGTTATCAGGAAATCCGCCTGCCCATTCTTGAAAAGACTGAGTTATTCGCGCGATCTATTGGCGAACAGACTGATATTGTCGCCAAGGAAATGTACAGCTTTGAAGATCGCAATGGCGACAGCCTTACCCTCAGACCAGAAGGCACAGCAGGCTGTGTCAGGGCCGGACTTGAACACGGATTATTCCACAACCAGACACAGAAGCTCTGGTATATGGGACCCATGTTCAGACACGAAAGACCGCAAAAGGGCAGGCAAAGACAATTTCATCAGATCGGTGTTGAAGCATTTGGCTTTGATGGCCCTGATATCGATGCTGAACTTATCATATTAAGCGCACGCTTGTGGCGTGAACTGGGAATCAAGGATATTACCCTGCAATTGAATTCACTGGGAACCTTGCAGGCAAGAAATAAATATCGTGAGATACTGATTGACTATTTTTCGCAACATGAAGAACAACTGGATGAAGACAGCCAACGCAGACTCCAGACAAATCCATTGCGTATTCTTGATAGTAAAAACCCGGATATGCAGGGATTAATCGACGCTGCACCAGTAATGAAGGATCATCTGGATACAGAATCTGAGGAACATTTTGATCAATTAAAACAGTTGCTAAATGCGGCTGGAATTGAATATGAAATCAATGCACGACTTGTACGTGGACTGGATTACTACGGACAAACCGTCTTTGAATGGGTGACTGATCAACTCGGCGCACAAGATACAATTTGTGCAGGGGGTCGCTACAATGGCCTCATCGAACACTTCGGGGGCAAATCGGTTCCTGCCTTCGGGTTTGCACTGGGGATGGAACGTTTAATGGCACTCATTGAAGCCAATGGATGTAATATTGAACAACAGCCACTCCATGCTTATCTCATCCTGTCTGCTGAAGATGAAGTCATTGCCGCTGGCATGAAACTCGCGGAATTATTACGTGATCAGTTACCCCATCTCAGACTGATGACCCATTGTGGTGGGGGAAGTTTCAAGAGCCAGTTTAAACGTGCTGATAAATCCGGTGCGTTATTCGGACTCATCCTCGGTAGTGAAGAAGTAGAGAACCAGACCGTTGGCTTCAAGTCTCTGAGGGATAAATCAGATCAGGAAACTGTTCCATGGGGCAATATTGCCGAGATATTAGCGAAAAACATTCAGTAGTCATTTGAAGAAACCTTTGCACGAAGCGTCAAGCCTCATTATCATCGCGCAGCCAAGTTTTATTATTCCCCAGGAAGAATGAATCTTGGAGGAGTGGACCCCAGGTGGAATGAAGCCAAGTTGAATAAAGATCGAGAAGTGAATTTTGGAGGAATAAATTTTGGAAGGTTACAGAACAGACAAAGAACAGATTGAACACCTCAAAAAATGGTGGGACGAAAATGGTAAATCAATTATTGGCGGCATCGCCATCGGCCTGATCGCCATTTTCGGGTGGCGTGACTGGCAAGACCGCCTTGTTACACAGGGGGAAAATGCTTCTGATCTCTATGAACAAATGACTGCCGATATTCGTCAGAAGAAAAAAACTGATACAGATAGTGATAAAGACATAGAGGCAATAGCAGACCAGTTGAATCAGGATTACCAATCAACACCTTACTCAACATTCTCTTCATTGTTACTGGCACGCGAAGCAGTGGAGAAAGATGATATTGATGCTGCAAAAGAACATCTGCGGTGGGCCCTTGATAATACGGATAGTGATGAATTCAGGCATCTTGCAAGGTTGCGACTGTCACGCTTGTTACTGGGAGAGGGCGACAAAGATGCAGCCTTATCTTTGATTGGAAATGTTGATATGGGGAAATTTGCAGCAAGCTATTTCGAGTTGCGTGGCGATATTCTGATACAACAAGGTGACGCAAAGGCTGCTCAGGATGCCTATATTCAGTCACTGGCAAATCAGAACAGCATTCGAGGTAATCAGTCTATTGTACAAATGAAGCTGGATGACTTGGGAGTTCATCAACTCTGATGCGATCTGCTGCCTTCTGTTTTTTCTACGCCACTGTATTACTTTTATTATCGGGATGTGGTGCCAGGGAATATATGCATAAGACGTTCGGTGGCACGGACAATTCTGATCCACCAACCCCTTTGGTAGAAATAGAAACACTTTCCGAGGTCATAGAGCTATGGTCAAAAAATACAGGCAAGGGCTCCTCTAAACATTTTCTCAAGCTAACCCCAGCTCATATTCAGGGCAAGGTATTTGTCGCAGATATCCATGGAAATCTGGAAGGCATCGATGCAACCAGTGGTAAAACCCTTTGGGAAAGTGATGCTGATCTAACCATTACCGGTGGGCCAGGTGCCAGCAAAAAACTGACCATGATAGGGTCAGATGAAGGTGATGTGCTGGCATACACCAGCGAAACCGGTGAATTATTGTGGCAAGCAAAAGTCTCTAGTGAAATTCTGTCAGCACCGACAGAAGCATATGATATAGTCGTTGTGCGCACCATTGATGGAAAAATCTTTGGTCTCAATGCAAGTGATGGAAGCCATTTGTGGATCTATGATCGCACGGTTCCTACATTAACATTGCGCGGCACCAGTAATCCGGTGATTACAGGAGATGTTGTTATTGCTGGTTTTGATGGCGGTCGTCTTGCTGCGATCGAATTACACACTGGCAAATTAATTTGGGAAACAAGCATATCGCTTGCATCCGGTCGTTCACAACTGGAAAGAATGGTGGATATTGATTCTGATCCTGTCATCATTGGCAATGATGTTTATGTAGCGACATTCCAGGGGCGATTGGCCTCAGTCACATTAGAAAGTGGTCGCATTAGCTGGACTCGGGATATTTCTTCCTACGCAGGCCTTACGTCTGATGGACAAAATATCTACATCACAGATGACCAAAGCCATGTGTGGGCTTTAGATAGAGCATCTGGCAATTCAATATGGAAACAGGAAAACTTATTCGCCAGGATGGTCACAGCGCCTGCCACAATTGGTGATCTTGTAGTTGTGGGGGATCTGGAAGGTTACTTACACTGGATGGATAAGAGCAGCGGCCAATTCGTCGCCCGTACACGAGTTTCCAATAGCCCAATCATCGCACCCCCAGTTGCAGTTGAAGACATTATCTATGCATACAGCAGTGATGGGACATTGGCTGCATATACCACCCAATAGGCCCATTCATTAGGCAGAAATACAGATATGAAGTCCGTTATTGCCATCGTTGGCCGTCCCAACGTAGGCAAATCAACCTTATTTAATTCTCTTACGAAGAGCCGGAATGCACTTGTGGCTGATCTGCCCGGAGTGACCCGGGATCGCCAATATGGATTCGGAAATTATAAAGGCCATGAATTTATTCTGATTGATACCGGTGGCCTGGGTCGAAACGATAAAGACTCGGAAAACATTGCCAATCTGATATCTGATCAGTCATTGCGTGCAATCGAAGAAACGGATGTTCTGATCTGGCTCGTTGATGGACGTGATGGCCTGACAGCAGAAGATGAACATCTTGCCAAAGTACTACGCCCAATGTGTGAACATATCTTTCTAACCGCGAACAAAACAGAAGGACTCAATACGGATATAGTTCTGTCTGATTTATACCGTCTCGGTTTTGATAACCTTTATGCCATCTCTGCAAAACGTGGTAATGGTGTGAGTCATCTCATGGATGAAGTTATCCAGCACTTACCTGCTGAGTCAGAAAATAAAATTCAGGTAGAACACGGTTTGCGTATCACAATACTTGGTCGACCCAATGTCGGAAAATCCACACTAACCAATCGAATTCTTGGCGAAGAACGCGTACTCACATTTAATCAGCCAGGCACGACCCGCGACAGTATTGCCATCCCTTTTGAGCGTAACGGTAAGCCTTATACATTGATTGATACGGCGGGCATACGAAGACGTTCGAAGATTACCGATACAATTGAAAAATTTAGCATCGTGAAATCTCTACAGTCAATTGATAGTACACAAATTGTTGTTCTTGTGCTGGATGCACAAGAAGCCATCACAGATCAGGATGCCACTTTGCTCGGGCTGATTGCTGATAGTGGAAAAGCATTGATTATCGCGGTAAATAAATGGGACGGGCTAGAGGAATCTCACAAAGCTAAGATTAAGGCTCAACTTGATCGTAAATTTAGATTTCTTGATTATGCGTGTATTCATTTTATCTCGGCACTACATGGGAGTGGTGTTGGAAAATTATTCGTCTCAGTAAACAAGATTTCAAAATCACTTTCAATTGAGCCTACGCCTTCAAGGGTAACAACAATTCTGCAACAGGCAATCGAAGCGCACCCACCGCCAATGGTTAGAGGCAGACGTATTAAACTGCGTTACGCGCACCTGGGCGGTCATGATCCCATACGAATTATTGTTCACGGGAACCAGACCGAGCGTGTACCAAAATCCTTTAGGCGCTATCTGGCAAATCAGATGAGGAAGCAATTAAAACTGGTAGGCACACCCGTGCTCATTGAATTTAAACAGGGTGAGAACCCTTATAAGAACAGAAGGAATATTCTGACAAACAGGCAAACCGAAAAACGCAAACGCCTGATGCGTCATGTAAAAAAGAAATAATCGAGCACCATCGATTTTACAAAATGATCATCACTAACGTTTATCTCTAGATTTTATCTGAGGATTCTATTGTACTGACTTTGTAGTAAGGATAATATACGGCCGGCATCGTCACTCGATGACCAGTTATCTTCATCATCCAGAACAACAATCTCAGTTTTATCTCCTACACCCGTCAAACTAATGTGAAATTCTTTTCCATCTGCGTCATCACTTTCCCAGAATTTAAGTTTTGATAAGAAGCTTTTCTCCTCTTCACTCGCAGTACTATAATAAATGACGATGTAAATACCTTTCTCTCTATTCTTATTTTCAATATACATTCCGGATTTACTGATCACATCTTCAATATTTCGCCATGCCCTGGAAAATTCATCAGGAACAGCCAGATATTCCTTGTCCTCACCTGCACTCAATATCTCAGCCCGTTTCTCGGGAGCTTTACGGTTGCCTGATCCATTTACACCGGAAGCTGATGAAGATGTGCCTGGAGACGCAGACACACCATAGAAATACAGATTCAGTTCGCCTATCAGTTCTTTTTCCTGTTCGTCACTGCTTTCCTGACCTATCCAGTCGACCTGACCATCACTACCTGAAATCTTTTCCTGTATTTCGCTTGAAAGAAATAGCACCAACTTACCCGGTGTCCCACCCTCTTCTGAAAATATCTTGAACTTTTCTCTATGTGTCACCACACCATCGACTGAAATGTCCCTGAATTGTGTCTCCAGAACACCAAGTTCGGCGTCATCAAGATCCATATCAAAACCCTTAGCTATCCAGAATTCGCGTAGCTTCGGCCAAACTTCTATAGTTGTTCCCTGCACTACCATCCACTTTTCGTCGGCATTATCCAGCAGGGCCATTTCTGCATCTGATAGCTGTCCGCTTTCGCGCATGATTTTTCTTCTTTGAAATTCAGACAGTGTGTTGGCGTCTTCCTCATCTGGAATCGCCAGCGGGTCATTCAGCGCGTCGCTGGTTAAATCCGGTGGCACTTCCAGATCAGGAAGCTTCCTACTCTTCTGATACTTGGTTCGATTGTCAGGCAATACTTCATCCAGACTGGGAAGTGACCCACAGCCATTGATTAGAAATAAAGTAAGAAATGATAAAAATATTTTTTTTCGTAACATAATTAAGTCTTCTAGATTGCGTTTTCCTATATTGCCCTGCTTTAAAATTGCCATGATTTAAATTATATGGGCCTGCTTCATGGCATTCATAAGTAACTCTTCCGATTTCTCTGTTAACCAGGTGAGCGGAAGTCTGATCCCTTCCTGGATCAGTCCCATCTTGTGTAATGCCCACTTGGTAGGGATCGGGCTAGATTCAATAAACAGATGATCGTGTAAACCGGCCAAGGTCTCGTCAATTTTGCTTGCTGCTTCACGATTGCCTTTTTTTGCTAATTCACATAGTTCATGCATTGCCCTGGGGGCTACATTTGCTGTTACAGAAATAACACCATCTCCCCCCTGTAATATAAACTCCTTTGTCGTTGCATCATCACCACTGATCAACATGAACCTTTCGCCAGATAAAGATCTGATAATTTCAATACGGCTTAAATCGGCTGTTGCTTCCTTGACACCGATAATATTGTCAATCTTCGACAGTCTGCCAATCGTCTCTGGCAGCATGTCACAAGCAGTGCGACTCGGGACATTATATAGAATCTGAGGAATGCTTACCGCTTCTGCTACTGCCTTGTAATGCAAGTACAAGCCTTCTTGTGTCGGCTTGTTATAATAAGGTGTGACTAACAGGCACGCATCTGCGCCAGCATCTTTTGCGTATTGCGTTAGATGAATTGCTTCCGTTGTCGAATTTGCTCCGGTGCCAGCAATCACAGGAATCCGACCATTAACGAATTCCACCACCTGACGAATTACTTCGCAGTGTTCTTCATTATTCAGTGTCGCTGATTCACCTGTGGTACCAACGGCCACGATGGCGTCCGTTTTTTGCTCAATATGGAATTCAACCAATCCGGCCAGACTTTCTTTATCCAGCGGAGTTTCCGGAGCGTTTCCCTTTTGCATTGGGGTGACAATAGCGACCATACTACCTTGAAACATCATTTAAGCCCTTCATCTACCTTTACGTCATCGTCTGAAATATCGCAGAAAGCCACATCTTCGCGACTATCATCCCAAACCCTAAAAATCATGACTGAATACCCTCAAATAGTCATTCAGGCCACTCAGAATGAACCACATAACCGAGCGGCGGCACAGTATACTACAGCTACACCTTGACAATAAATCCGACAAATAAACAATTCTCTCGTTCCCGGGAATTTTTCCAAAAACATCGTCATATAAGTCTTGCAGATGCAGGAGCAAAACCGGACAATGGCTCTGTAATCCATGAAAACCCATTGTCATAGAATCCACCACCATACAGCCTATTGGCTATTGCCATGAATTCCTATTGGATGAAATGCAGAATTACATTGTGCTAACCGCCCTGGGGGAAAACCACCCTCACATCATTGAAAAATTTACAAAAGCGATTAAAGAATGTGATTGTAACATTATTGACAGCCGTGTGATTGTGCTAGGGAAAGAACTTTCATTATCAATGATGCTTAATGGGAGCTGGAATGCTGTTGCCAAACTGGAACACATGCTCCCCATACTGCAAAAAGAATTGAAAGTTGATTTTCAGTTTCGCCGAACAAACCCACAAGATAAATCCGGTCGCAGTATGCCTTATGCAATCGACATTGCATCCATGGATCGCATAGGCATCGTTCATGACATCACTGATTTTCTGGTAAGCAATCAGATTGATATTCAGGAGTTGTACACAAACACCTACCAAGCAACACACAGTGGTACACCGATGTTTTCGTTACATGTCGCCATCAACATTCCTGCTGATATTTCTATATCAGCAATTCGTGGTGATTTTATAGATTTTTGTGATCGGCTAAATCTTGATGCGATAATGGAACCCATAAAATAATCACAAAAATAAACAATTAGAATCCATAGTAAAAATTTAAAAATGGCGCAGAATTAATATGACACTGGCAAAAATAGGTAATAAAGTTACAGACACAAAATTAGCAGCCACAGGAGCGCAGATAATCCGGTTATCTGATTTTAAAGGTAAAAAAATCGTTTTATATTTCTATCCGAAAGATAGTACGCCGGGATGCACACTCGAGGGACAGGATTTTCGGGATAATAAAAATAAATTCAGCGCAAGAAATACCGTCATCCTTGGGGTTTCTCGCGACAGTATTAAATCTCACGAGAATTTTAAAAGCAAACAATCTTTTCCTTTTGATTTATTGTCTGATCCTGATGAAAAATTATGCAAACAATTTGATGTCATCAAGGGAAAAAATATGTACGGCAAAAAAGTCATTGGGATTGAACGCAGCACGTTCCTGATAGACGAAGGTGGTATACTGGTAAAAGAATGGCGAAAGGTCAAAGTGAAGGGACATGTAGAAGAAGTCCTGGATGAAATAAAGAAGAAGAAATAAAAAAGTATCTAAACAATCAATAATCAATGACCGAAGAAACACGTAACCGATTATTCGTACTGGATACGATATTGGGGGTGTCTTTTTTTCTTGGGTACTTCATTTTTGGACAAGCAAAAAAGAAGTACCTCGCCACTAAAAGGCGAAAGAGATCGTAATCAAAAAACTTTTAGATTAAAACTGATACAAGAACTTAACGAAAAATAAAAAACACATCTCAAACCTCAACAGTCTCCTCCGTAGCCTCAGAGGCCTCCTGCAAATAATCCGCAGTCGTTGGCCAAATATTAATCAAAGCCTTAACTAGGGTCGCCAAAGGAATCGCAAAAAACACACCCCAGAACCCCCATAAACCACCGAACACTAAAATAGCAACAATAATGGCAATGGGGTGTAAATTGACGGCATCTGAAAAAAGTACCGGCACCAGAACATTACCGTCCAGGAATTGCAGAATCAGGTAACTAATCATTAGCCATGTGAACTGGCTATCCAGCCCCCACTGGAAGTAGGCAACCAGTGCAACAGGCAGGGTCACCACGGCGGCCCCGATATATGGAATCAAAACAGACAGCCCCACCACCAATGCCAGCAAAGATGCATAATTTAAATCCATTAATCTGAAGAGGATAAGTGACGCTGCAAATATGATAAGAATTTCATTGGACTTTCCACGGATGTAATTACCAATCTGTCCATCCATCTCTTGCCAGATTTCCGTAATGAGTTTTCTCTCAGCCGGTAAAAAACGCGTTAGCCAGGAAACTATAATCTCCTTGTCTTTTAGAAAGAAGAAAATCATTACGGGCACCAGAATCAGATAAACAAGCACGGTGATAATGGCAGGAATAGAGGCCAGTGAAATCGAAAGTACATTCTGACCAAGATCACTGACACCACTTTTGATCGCAAGAATAACCTCCCATACGGCATCCTCAGAGATAATTTCCGGATACTGCTGCGGAAGCTTCAACAAGAGTTCCTGACCATTGGCGATCATGTAGGGGACTTCCTGGAAAAACTGACTTACCTGTCTTGATAGGATAGGTAATAAACCAAACAGCAATAATGCCAGAAAAGTCATAAACAGGAGGAAGACGATGACTACGGCTAATGATCTCGAGCCATGAAGCCTTTGAATTTTTTGTGCTGGCCCTTCAAGCAAATAGGCAATGATGATTGCCGCGATTAATGGCGCCAGCATCTTTCCCATGGTAAATACAATCGCAAACCCGATTACCAGTAGGACAACCAGTAAGGCCGCCTGCGGATCGGTAAAGTATCTGCGATACCATGAATTTAAATATTCAAACATTGAAATTAATTTCGCCTTATGCTCCCTATACCCATGGGACTTGGAAATGCAGTGTTCAGAGTGTGTCTGTTTTTATTCACGGCAAGGCGCAACGATGCCGCATGGCCGCCCCCTGCAAAGAGGAGCAACACTGCCATGGATGAAAACTGGCGTGCTATGGATATTACATTTCTAAGTATCATGGGTATATACATACCAATGTTATCTTGATCGCTGTACCCTGTATATTAATATCAGTGAACCCAGTGAGAGACCTTGTTACCAATGAAGTCACCTTTGAAAAATACAGACTACAACAGACTGGCTGAACAGATAAAAGACTGGGGAACTGAACTGGGCTTTCAACAAATTGGTATTACCGATACCGATTTGGCAAAAGATGAAAAATATTTATTAAAATGGCTGGATCAAGCCATGCATGGTGAAATGGGTTACATGAAACGCCATGGTAACAAACGTACACATCCCGCAGAATTAATTCCGGGGACCATCAGAATCATCTCAACCAGAATGGATTACATGCCTGATGATGGGGAAGACCCGGAAACGATATTAAATAATCCACAACAAGCTTACGTTTCGCGTTACGCCACAGGCCGCGATTATCACAAAATCATACGTAGCCGACTACAAAAACTGGCAGAAAAAATTTCAAAAGTCACAGGTGAGTTTGGTTATCGAGCCTTTACGGATAGCGCACCCGTTCTGGAAAAAGCAGTTGCCCGAAATTCCGGACTAGGCTGGATTGGTAAACATACGAATTTGATTAATCCCGATACTGGTTCATGGTTTTTCCTGGGTGAGATCTATACAGACTTACCACTACCCGTAGATGAGCCATTTGTCACAGATCATTGTGGATCGTGCACTGCATGTATTGATATTTGTCCCACACAAGCTATTGTCGGACCTTATCAAGTCGACGCCCGACGTTGTATCTCCTATTTGACAATTGAATTACGCGAATCTATACCGGAAGAATTTAGAAAGGACATAGGAAATCGGATCTATGGTTGTGATGATTGTCAGTTAGTCTGTCCATGGAACAAATTTACACATCACACAAGGGAGCAAGACTTTACCATCAGAAATAGTCTGGACTCATCCACACTGATCGATTTATTTAACTGGTCAGAGGAAGAATTTCTGAAAAAAACAGAAGGCTCTGCGATTCGACGTATTGCTTACGATGCCTGGTTGAGAAATATCGCTGTTGCCCTGGGTAATCTATTGGGTAATCTAGCCAAATCTAATACCGTTAGTAACAATTCAAATCAGCTTATCAGTCACAAAAAGATCATCCATGTGCTCGAGGAAAAAAAATCCCACTCGTCAGAAATGGTCAGAGAACATGTAGAGTGGGCGCTGCTACAATGCGCGTAGTCTCATCTTTATGTTCTGGTTTAGATCCTGATTTACAAGCTGCTTTAACTTGATTCTTTTTTACTGGCGCAGTCAATGCAAAGTGTTGTTGCCGCATCCAGTTTTAATCTCGGTTCTGCAATCTCTTCGTCACAGCTAAAACAATAACCAAACTCATCATGATCAATTCTCTTTAATGCCGCTTCAATTTGTTGTAGCTCAAGCACCCTCCGTTGATTTGTCGCGATGGCCATCGCCTGACCTTGCATCGCGTCCATGCGCGATAACCTGCCAACGCTCGCCTGGTCCAGCTCTACAATTTGCGTTGCGCCCTTACTTGTCTCTTCCACCTCTATTAAAGCTGCCTTTCTCTCCAGTAATAGAGACTTGAATACTTCGATATCCATTACGTTTTTAATAACTCAGATGAATCTTTCTATAGACATCGGCAAGTAACCACACAGGGCCGATTAAAATAAACTGGATGTCCCCGAAAAAGGAGGGTCGCTTACCTTCTATATGGTGGCCAATAAACTGGCCGACCCACGCCATGATAAATATGGCAATCGCGATCTGCCATAGCGGCACCGAGAAGCCGTCTATCCATCGTAAAATCAGGATCATGAACAGTGAAGAAAAAAGTACGCCGATCGCCAGCTTCCAGGACAGGAAAAAATAATAGATGAGAGATAAAGTGATCAGGAAAGTCGCCCAGTTGATGAGTGGTGAAATTTTAACCGGAAACGGTAACGACCAAAGTTAGCCAAGCAAACTAAAC
>CAYRXP010000033.1:0-11748 GCA_964428145.1 uncultured Enterobacteriaceae bacterium | reverse complement strand
AACACTTGAAGAAATCAATATACGATACCGAGATCTCTTTCTTCAAGCTGGTGGCGAAAAGTTCACATACATCCCCGCACTCAACGACCGCCCGACGCATATGCGCGCCCTGTCGAACATCATACTAAAACATGCCTAGAGTATATTATTAGAAACCCAGAGCCGAGAAAATCAAGGAGTTGCTGCACGTCTGTTAGGCGTCGCCCTTCTATCGATACTGTTCCTGCGCTCAGGACCACTGTAGTCAACATAAGCCGAGATCATTCCAGAACTCCCATATCTACGATCTTTTTCCGCTCTGCGACTAATGACGCCTCGTCGTTCCCCGTGATCCATAATATACCCCCCCTTTACCTCATAAATTTAAGCCCAGAATTGAGCAAGCTAATCCCATTAGAATGACATATAAATCAAAATTGACAAGTCAGATCAAGGATAAACCTCATGATTTTTACTATTTTTCGGCCTTATTAACTGCCAAGTGTTCGCCAACCTGGATTGAATTCTGTTTTTTTCGAACGTTTTTTATCATATCAATATTTCAACTCCTTTCCAAAAAGCAACATAATTTTTGATGTGTTCCGCTCTCGTCTTTGGCTGAGGGTAATACCAGGCTGCCTCCTGGTTAAGATCGTTATTGACCTTTATATCATAATAACTGGCGCGTCCTTTCCAGAAACAGACAGTATGCGCCGTGCTTTTGATAAAATATTCCTTGTTTATCGAATCTGCAGGAAAATAATAATTTTTCTCCACAATCTCGCACTGATTACTTTCTGCCAGCACAACACCTTTCCAGACCGCTTTAACTATCATTATTCTCCCTGAATCAGTCTCTCTGAATTGTCATAATAATGCTCCTCACATGCGCGTTAAACCGATGCTCCCACAGGTAAATTCCTTGCCATGTACCAAGCAAACATCGTCCTTTTGCAATCGGGATCGTCAGACTCGAACTGGTCAATACGTTACGTATGTGCGCTGGCATATCGTCGGGACCTTCTGCCCGATGTCTGAATAGCGGGTCACCATCCCTGACCATTTGTTGCATGAAGTTTTCCAGATCTGCCCGCACATCAGGATCCGCATTCTCACAAAGAATGAGTGAAGCGCTGGTATGCTGTATAAACAGATTGCACAAGCCGCTTTCAACACTAGATTGACTGACAAATTTTTCAACTTCTTCCGTGATATCGACCGTACTCCTCCCTTGCGTCTTGATTCTGATTATTTCCTGCATGATTACTTACCTATCAGCTTCTCAATTTGATTATATAGATCCAGAATATGGCGTGTGTTAGTTCCAAGATCACCGTGTCCCTTTCTCGAACTTGAACGTATATACAAGTGATTCCTGTTTTCTGTTATAGGCAATAGTCTGATATAGATGTCATCCTGATATCCAAATAAAGGTGTTGTTGCGACAGCATGCAGTGTATATGCCTGATCACGCTGACTATCAATCTTCCAGCCCAAATTGCCCACCGACACCTCCAATAATGAAAAGAACTGGTCTGTGGGGTAACGATATTCGCGAATGTCCAGTTCAGGATAAGGGGATTCCTGGACTGTTTCCGCGACATTCGTCATCAGATAATGTTGCAATCGCGTCGTGAAGCCAGGCGGACCAGTCCACGGAAGATCGTTTTGTATGAAAGCGCTAAGGATCAAGGCCATAGGAATGCTTATCAAACAGAGGACAATAATAATTATCTTGGTTAACATAGATCAACTTACATCCGGGTGATTATTCATCAGTCAGGTATTTAATTATGAAATTCATTAGAAATTTATCAATCCTTTTATTTTGTATATTGCTTCTTGCTTGTAGTCGCGTGACAGAGGATAACTACGATCGAATCGAAAGTGGCATGGAGGAAGCTGCCGTAATTAAAATTCTTGGCAACCCTGATGAATCTTCAAGTATGGGTATTGGATCCATGTCGGGAAAATCTTCTGTGTGGGATGATGGTAAAGCAAGAATCAGCATTCAGTTTTTCAATAACAAGGTAAAGCTCAAGAATTTTGGTACCTCGGAAAAAGAGGGTACTTAATTGAATGAATTCAACCCCTCGTTATTTAGCCTGTTAGAACAGCATTCTCAACCCAATGCACGCCAGGACGATGGCAAAAATACGCTTTAAAGAATTAACTGGCATGCTATGCGCGAGTTTTGCGCCAACGGGCGCAAACAATACACTGGTTACAAGTATCGCTACCGCAGCTGGCCAATAGACATATCCGATGCTATTTTCTGGAAGATTGCTGTAATCCAGCCCGGTAAAAATCATCGTCAGGGTGCCCGCCAAAGCGATCGGGAAACCACATGCAGATGAGGTTGCTACCGCCTTATGAATATCTATCTGACACCATGTCAAAAACGGTACAGTCAACGTCCCACCACCTATACCCATGATGGTTGATAAAGTCCCGATACCTCCTCCCGCAAGGATCATTCCATTTCTTCTCGGCAAGGTTCTTTGTGTTGTCGGTTTCACTGCAAAACCAATTTGACATGCGACAAAAATTTCAAAAATTCCAAATGCTCTTCGCAGAATATCACTGGACAAATAATCAGCGATGAATGCACCCAGGATTGCGCCCATTATAATTCCCGGCGTTAGAAGGAATACCTTCGGCCACAAGACAGCCTTGTGCTTATGGTGTGCATAACTTGAAGATACCGAAGTAAACACGATAGTGAACAGGGAAGTCGCAACCGCAAAATGCATCAGAACATCAGCAGGTAAGCCCTGCCATGTAAAAATAAACAGAAGCGAGGGCACAATGATTATTCCCCCGCCTAGTCCGAGCAAGCCTCCAACCACCCCTGCAACCACGCCCAGCAGGAGATAAGCAGGCCAGATGAATAAGTCAGTCAACTTCTTCCCCGTGTTCCGCTTGTTTAGTCATGCTGACCATTATGGCATAGGTGGTGATTGAGGTATAAAAGTGGTGTCGGAGCACTAAAAAAATAATGTTTGCCATAAAAAACTCGATATAAATAAAAATTGTTGATACTTTGCCTCTCTCTATGAGTTTGCTCCCGCAAAACAATTTTTTATCAAAAGGAATGCTGCCTGTTTCCAGAGCGGCCATGGTCTGGTCGTTACTATCATTAATCATTATTTTTTCACTACACCCAATCAGTCTCCAGGTTTCAGCAGCAACGATCGGGGAACAACGTCAGCAGTATCTTGATGCCCAAAAGGCGCTGAAGGCCGGCAAAATTAAAACCTTTGCAACGCTCGCTGAAAAACTCAAAACATATCCACTTTATCCTTACCTGCGGTATAACTACCTGCACCCCCGACTTCATAAAATTGATAATACAGAAATTAGGGCTTTCATTACCTCATATCCTGATTTCATCTCTACAGATTCATTGAAAACAAGCTGGCTAAAGCAGCTTGCTAAACAGGGAAAGTGGCAAATCTTTCTGGACAACTACACCCCGCAAAAAGATCTCAAACTACGTTGCCAACAGTTGCAGGGACGCATCAATACCAATAATCACACTTATCTGCTGGAAGATACCCGGACGCTCTGGCTAACAGGAAAATCATTGCCCCCTCAATGTAATAAAGCCTTTGAACGACTCTACAAAAGCGATCTGATGACAAATGAACTGGTATGGGAACGTATACGATTAGCAATGGATAATGGTAAAACCGGGCTGGTGAACTATCTTCGTAAACGTCTGGATAAAGACTACCAGGCCTGGGCAAAGCGATGGGTTGCAATTCACCATAACCCATCGGTGGGGACTAAAAACCCACAGTATCCGGACACCGCTATTGCACGAGAAATCTTACTTTATGGCATAAAGCGACTGACCGGACAAAATATCAATAGATCATTAATCAATTGGAAAACACTGCAAGATAATTACAATTTTACACCTGCAGAAATAGATAGAGTTGATCTCGTCATTACCGTACGTGCAGCAAAAAACAAACACCCCAAGGCTGCTGAGCTATTAGATAATTTGAACCCGGCGCTGGACAGTGACGAAATATTTCATTGGCGTCTCCGAACCGCACTCAAAAACCAGAACTGGCAAAGACTTTATCAATGGACAAAGGGTGAGCCGCCGGAAATAGCATCCGTCAAATATCGTTGGATCTACTGGCGCGGCAGGGCACTTGAACAAATTGGAGAGTTTGAAAAGGCGCAGGCATCTTACGCTTCAATCGCGGATCAGCGTGACTACTATGGGTTCCTTGCGGCAGATCGCATCGGGTCAGAATATCAAATGCATCATTTTCCATTACCGGAAGATCTCGAGGCAAAAAATAAAATTATTCATATGCCAAGTATACGTCGAGCCAGAGAGTTATTAATCCTATATGGTGATTACAGGGCCAGACGTGAGTGGCAATATGCCTTACGTTCTATGACCAATTACCAGAAGCAAATAGCAGCAAGGCTCGCCTCGGAATGGGGATGGTACGATCGCGCTATTTTTACCATGGCTGCTGCACATGCCTATGATGATTTAGAGCTCAGATTTCCAATAATCTACCGCGATGATATAGAAAAATATGCGAAGAAAAGGAATCTGGATATCGGCTGGATATTTGCCTTAATGAGATCGGAAAGCGCATTTATGGAAAAGGTCAGATCACCTGCAGGTGCATTAGGCCTCATGCAGATTATGCCAGCCACTGGTAGATTAACCGCCAGAAAAATTGGCTTGAAAAAATTTCGTACCAGTGATCTCCTGGTTGGCAAAAAGAACATCGCGATTGGCACAGCCTATATGAAAGAGATGCTGGACAAATTTAATGGTAACCGTATATTGGCGACTGCATCCTACAATGCAGGCCCTGGACGTTCAGTTAAATGGTCCCCCAGAAAAGATTGCAAAGAACCTGATATATGGGTGGAACAAATTCCATTCAATGAAACCAGGGTCTATGTGAAACGTGTAATGTTTTATGCCAGTATTTACGACTGGCGCCTAAATCAGCAGATCACACCGCTTAAACAAAGAATGACAGCGATCTATCCCTATAACCCAAAAGCAGCTGTAAAACCATTTACCATGAGTTGTTCCGGTTAGTTGAATCCAGTACTCCGCCCAGCTGATATTGTCGGGTTCAGTTAGCTTGTCGATGTTCATAGCAAGGCGTGCCTCGCTGACAATGGCGCTCCCTTGTCAAGAGGGTCAACGCAGTCCATGGACATTGACAAGTTAACCCACAGGGCGTTGCCGTGGCATCCCGCAACCTCGTTGCAGCACTTGGGAAGGGAACAACCATTCCCGACGCACTGCGCCTTGTTGCGAAACACCACGGCAACGCTGAAATCGACAATATCAGCTGGACGGAGTACTAGCATCACTGACCACTCGATACTGTAAAAAGGGTTTCTTAGTACCGTTGATAATTTATAGGGAATGGCACATAGCAACAGGATTCTTTTCTATGCCCCCTTGAGGGGTGTATTCACCCCACAAGGGGGTACTGAGGTCCTTGTGGGCAACCGAAGTCTTGCGTATTACATTTTTGTATTTTGTCGCTTTATCGGGCCAGGCAAAGCCAGGGATGAGATGGCTCGTGCAAAGCTTTCCTATAAACTATAATGCTTGACGATGGAAATATATCTTGTGGGTGGTGCAGTCCGTGACAAATTGCTTGGCAAACCAGGCAAGGACAATGACTGGGTTGTCGTTGGAAGTACACCGCAAGAAATGGAAACCCAAAATTTCAAGGCCGTTGGTAAAGACTTTCCCGTCTTTTTACATCCCGAAACAAAAGAAGAATATGCCCTGGCACGAACTGAAAGAAAAACAGGGAAAGGCTACAAAGGCTTTACGTTTCACACATCCAAAGATGTTACGCTGGAAGAAGATCTGGCACGACGCGATTTAACTATCAATGCCATTGCCGAAGATAAAGAGGGGTGTTTAATCGACCCCTTTAACGGCAGGGAAGATCTTGAAAACAGTATTCTGCGTCATGTATCACCGGCCTTTGTAGAAGATCCCTTACGTGTACTCAGGGTTGCACGTTTTGCCGCGCGTTTTGGCTTCCGCATCGCACCAGAAACTATGACCCTCATGCGGGAGATTTCAGCATCAGGCGAGCTTGAAGCACTAGTCCCCGAAAGAGTCTGGAGTGAACTGGAACGAGCTATGGGAGAAAACTACCCGTCACGTTTTATACTGGCATTACGCGCCTGTCATGCGCTGGACATTCTTCTTCCAGAGGTTGATCAACTGTTCGGTATCCCCCAGCCGAAAAAATATCATCCGGAGATTGATACTGGGATCCATACCTTAATGACGCTGAACCAGGCCTCACGTCTTAGTAATGATCCACATATTCGATTTGCGGCTCTGGTTCATGATTTGGGAAAAGGGACAACCGCTAAAGATAAGTTACCTAGCCACCACGGTCACGAAGAGCGTGGTGTAAAATTAATTGAAAAACTTTGCGCACGTTACCGTGCGCCCAATCAATATAAAGACTTGGCAATACAGGTCTCCAGACATCACTTGACATGCCATCGTATACAAGAAATGCATGCCGATACAGTTCTGAAAAAATTGGAATCCTTGGATGCATTTCGAAAACCAGAACGTTTTGATCAATTTCTGATCTGTTGCGAAGCCGACGCCCGGGGTCGTACAGGGTTTGAAGATCGTGCCTATCCTCAGGCAGGTTATTTTAAAAAAGCTTTAGATGCTGCAAATAGTATTGATACCGAATCGCTCAATCAACAGGGTCTCAAGGGCAAAACTATGGCAGACGCCATCAGAAAAGAAAGGTTGAATTCCATAAGTGAAGCGCTAGCTCTCGGAAAATAATTAAATTACCGTATACATCAAGAATTTATCAGTTACCCTGATTTTGCGAACTATTTTTTAAAATGGATTTTTTCCAAACGGGAGAATATTTTCATGAGTGAACCAATCCGAGCTTCAGATAAGCCTTTTGTTGTTGAAGTCGAGGTAGACAAATCCTATTACTGGTGTGCATGTGGGAAAAGTAATACGCAGCCTTTTTGTGATGGTTCTCATGCCGATACAGAGTTCAGCCCTGTTCAATATGATGCAACTGAATCAACAACGATTTATTTTTGTGGGTGCAAAGTAACGAAAAACCAGCCCCTATGCGATGGTAGCCACAAAGGCTAAAATCTCTCATATGAAATAATAGAGTAATACACTCCCCAATAAAAAACGATAAATGACATAAGGAAGCATACCTGTTTTTTCAACAAATCTTAAAAACAGATCAATCGTTAACCATGCTACGAGCCATGAAACAATCAACACGATGGCAAAAGAGATGGGCTCAGCTTCACTCCCTTTCCTGATGAACTCAAAGGTTTCATAACACCCCGCAAGAAATATCACGGGTATAGATAAAAGGAATGAAAAGCGCGCTGCTGTTTTTCTATTAAGACCGAGTATTAACCCGGCCGTCATTGTGATGCCAGATCTTGATGTGCCGGGAATTAAGGCCAGTATTTGTGCAAGTCCAATCCAGATAATGTCTTTCAGGCTCAGATTTTTATCATCCCGATCTTGCTCACCACTTGCATCAGACCACCAGAGCAAAAGTCCGAATAAAATCGTTGCGATTGCAATGATAAGCGGATCTCGAAAATAGTTCGCGATAAGATCATGCCCAAAGAAACCAACCACAGAAATAGGGATTGTCGCAAAGATAAGGAACCAGAATAATCGGGCATTAAGGTCATTGTCTTGCCAGGGTACCGACTTGAACCCTGCAGAAACGATACCTTTCAGGTCTCTGCGGAAGTAAATGACTACCGCGATCAATGTGCCAAAATGCGCTGCGACATCAAGCACCAGGCCTTGATCCTGCCAATCTGTTATGAGTGGTAACAGGATCAAATGTGATGAACTTGAAACCGGCAGGAATTCTGTGAGTCCCTGAATCAGGCCTAGCAAAATGAGGTGCAGAAGATCCAAGTTTTCAGTCCAGGATATTTTTAGATGATACTTTTAATGCAGTAAGATGGAATTACAGGGGAAGGAAAGCTGCAGTTGCCATATTTTGAAATACTTTCTTAATAAGCCTTTTGTTCTTGCTCTCCATAATGATCGCCATTGTATCCTGAATCGCGATTAGCTTTCCAAACAATCGTTCATAACTCAGATAGGCTGCCTCATTTGGCAATGAATTGCTGTAAAGAAACAGATCGCCTTGTTCGTTTTTATTATTGCTTAATTTCCATACAGCAATTTCAATGTTCCTGGCGCTGTTATATAACATCTGCCCTTCGACCTTATCCAGCATATAAAAATCTGTTTTATCACCATAGGATGCCATAAGCATGGAGGACAAGCCGACAATAAAAGAGAACACCCTGTCTCCCAGATAATGATTGTCAAACGTCATTTTTATCGCATCGATACCTTCCTTGTAACCCAGTTGCTTAAACGACCAGTCATGGTGCTTGTCGAAAACACGCGATACATTTTTATCAATATCGTTAAACGGAGATTTTTTTAATTCCTTCGGATTTCTTTTATAAAATTTTACCATGAGCTCACGCAATAATTGTCGAACTTCATGTACATGAATATCCAGTACATTATCTATATCACCCTTGGCTAATGACTGTACACTGAATTCCCTTTCTACTGGATCCTGATCAGGCTTTATTTCGCGACTACAGCCACCTGACACTAAAACAAATAAAAATACTCGCAAGAGCAAAACTATTTTACTCATCTTACAAGCGTGCCCGTTGATCAATAAAATCAAAGCCACATAATTGAATGTCTAGTGATTTACTCAGACCGATAAATTTAAATTTTTCACCCATTTCGCCTGGCATGGTCAACTTGCTCACTTGATGAGTCATCTGTGCTCTTTTTATCACGTCATCTGTTTCATAATCTGATACAAATTGCTCTAATCCACATGCGATTAAAAAATGGGCTTGTGTGGTAAACCCCGAGACACCCATGCCAATATCAACGGCTGCCTCGGCGACAGCCGTGAAATCTACCGATGCAGTAATATCCTGCAGACCCGGATATAAAAACGGATCGTCATGTACATGATGGCGATAATGACAGATTAATGTCCCTGCATTTCTCTGCGGATGAAAAAATTCCTGACGAGGATAACCATAATCAGAAATCAGTATAAGACCTTTTTTTAAAACATCATTTAACGAGTTTAACCATGGTTTGATATTAAAGTTGATTTCCGTGATATAGGGTGTTGGTATTTCTTCCCGCAATTCACCCAACATCGTTTGAATAGTAGCCTTCAATGTCTGATTGATTCTCTTCCTCATCCATTGAAACCTGATTTGATCATTTAATTTTGATTGACAGGCGACAACGCACTCTTCAATTTCACCATCAAATACAATGCGCTTTACGGGCATCGCATCAATAACTTCATTTGCCAAGATGATACCGTCTATTTTTTTTTCAGGAAGACGATCAAGCCATACAATTCGTTCCTCGAGATGAGAAATTGCATTGTTAACGTTCAGTTGTTGTCTCTGACGCAAATCGGCGCTGGGTTCCAGCATATAATAAATCTCGGGTAGGGAATTATTTCGTTCAAGTTCCCGCAAGATGTCAATTGCCATAACGCCAGTACCAGGACCGAGTTCAAGAATACAGGCAGAAGGGGCCTCGACTGATGAAGTTTCCGATAAAACCTGTTGGCATTGCCTGGCTAGACAACGAGAAAATATGGAAGAGATTTCTGGTGCGGTCACAAAATCACCTGTTTCGCCAAACTTGCTTGAGCCAGCACTGTAATAACCCAGGCCCGGTTCATACAATGCCATTTGCATATATTGTTCAAAACTAATCGAACCACCATTTTCCATGATGGCCTTACATATTATTTGCTTTAAATCTGCACTTAGCTTGAGTGCAAATTCATCCGGGACAGGCAAAGACAGTTCAGAAGTATTCAGAGCAGCTATCATTTTAGCCGTGTTATTTAAATTCCGGAAACTCCGTTTCAACCAACCAACGTTTAATTTCTACGTTGTACCACCATAGCTGATTCAAATTTGATTTCCTGATTGTTCCCTGTTCTTTATGAAAATAACTCATCTCAGCAACAACAACTGCTTCATTTATACCGTCTTTTTCTGAACTGGGAATAATGGTCTTTGAAATAATCTCAAAACTCGTGACACTGAAATTTTCAAGGTAATCAAGATTCACGACAGCAACTTTACCATCCTGCGTCATATGAAAACTCACCGCCTCTCGAAGACGTGCCCATCTTAATGCAGAAGCATATTGTGTAAGTGACCGCTCAAGCTTGTCTGCCTGATTTTTGGCCTCCAGTGTCCCACAACCTGAAATTGACATGGCACACATCACTACAACGATTGACACCAAAAATCCTGGTTTCATATGAATCCTCCGAAAACATATAGTACTTGCACGTGTTGATTCTGCATTAAAGTGGCTGATAGAAATTATTAGTTATAATTACATCAATAACCATTTGGGCATAGTATTTATTGCCTGTTTCAGACACACGCGTCATCAGCTTTCCTGATTGCCTATTTCTTTCTGGCCTCTTTCGATAATCACACCGACATCCCGCAACCCTTTCAAAGCTCCTTGTTTATTCACCCGCAGTTTTAACCAGGGCACATTGAACTCATTCAGTAAGATGTCGGAAATCTGCTCGGCCAAGGTCTCAACCAACTCAAATTCACTCTCACCAATAAAGGAAATTAACCTTTCGGCGACAGACTTGTAATTAAGTGTGTCCTCAACAGCACCACTTGCAGAAGCCTTACGAATATCCGTACCCATTTCAATATCCAGCACGACGGTTTGTTTGGTTTTACGTTCCCAGCCATAAATACCGATGATTGTTTCAATGCGAAGGTCATTTATATAAATAATGTCCATGTCTTAATGTCTATTTCATATCATGATTGGCGCTACTTAAACTGATATTCCCTTGACCTGTCAAGCAAGACAGATTTCAATGTCTGTATGTTGATGGATATTTCACTCATCCTCCTTGCTTATCTCCTTGGATCAGTCTCATCCGCCGTGGTCGTATGCAAGTTGTTACAGTTAGAAGATCCCCGCACCCAGGGCTCAAAAAATCCAGGTGCGACGAATGTATTACGCCTATACGGAAAAAAGGCTGCTATACCGACACTGGCTGGCGATGTGCTAAAAGGGATTGTTCCGGTCGTCATTGGTCATTCATTGAATTCATCGGACATGATTCTTGCCTGTATTGGGTTGGCCGCTTTTTCAGGCCATCTGTTCCCTGTTTTTTTTCATTTTAAGGGTGGAAAGGGCGTCGCCACCTTCGTCGGTGTTTTGTTTGGTACGTACTGGGTGTTAGGACTGGCGTTTATGGGCACCTGGCTTCTGATGGCAGCTATCTTTCGTTATTCATCATTATCAGGCCTCACTGCTGCAGCGATGACACCGGCCTACACTGCCCTTCTTCTGGGATCGCCATTGAACACATCCTATGATTCTGAATGGCTCATCATCAGCACACTATTGATGGCCATATTGCTATTCTGGCGCCATACCTCAAACATCAAAAATTTGCTGAGCGGCAAGGAAGATAAGATAGGCGCAAAATGAACTCGTCTGCCCAATTAGCTCGCCGGATCATGGATGAGCCTGTGAGCGAAGCGTAAGCATTAACGAACCATTCGGAAAGTCGAAGACCAAAGTATCCGGGAAAAAGTTTTGTACATGGATGTACTTATACTGCGATCGCATGGATGCGAAGGAGCAGT
>CAYRXP010000032.1:4629-11749 GCA_964428145.1 uncultured Enterobacteriaceae bacterium | reverse complement strand
TGGTGTTTTCATGCTTGCTGTGCTGATTGCGATCGTGAAGTTACAGGATTTGGCTAACGTTATCACTGGTCCCGCATTAATATCATTTTCAGCCCTCCTTTTCGTTTATTCTGCGGCCAGAATCAATTTTGATCCTAGGATACTCTGGTCTGTATCTGGTCAGTCTACGGTTGATTTAACATCAAAATTACTCGCTTCAGATAGCAACATCGTTAATTGTCATACTTGTGGGCTTTTGACGACTGAACATGACGCACACTCGCATTGTTTGCGCTGTACGGCCCCATTACACCATAGAAAACCCAATAGTATTGAAAGCACTTGGGCGCTTTTGATTGCAGCCACAGTGTTAATGATTCCAGCAAACGTGTACCCCATCCTGACGGTGATTCGTTTTGGACAGGGCGCACCAAGTACCATTCTTGGTGGTGTTTCACACTTGATAGAGGATGGTTTGTGGGGCTTGGCCATGATTATTTTTATCGCGAGTATCGTGGTTCCGGTCACGAAACTCATTGTGCTTAGTTTTTTGCTGTTAACAGTGCAATACAAATCCAATTGGCGTTCTCGAGACCGAACGCTTTTATTCAGGGTGACAGAAGTGATTGGGGCCTGGTCGATGGTAGATATTTTCCTTGTGGGATTATTATCCTCGTTGGTCAGTCTGGATGCTTTATCAACCATTGAGCCTGGAATCGGTGCGACATATTTTGCCGGTGTCGTTTTGTTGACAATGTTTGCAGCGCATAGCTTTGATTCGCGATTAATCTGGGACAATGCACAAAAGAAGCATAAAAGGACAATCATGAAAGGGCAAAAGGCATAATGGAAGTATCAACTCCTAAAGTGAGTAAACAATCGGGCCCTTCAATTGTCTGGTTGATTCCTTTGCTTACAGTGCTTGTGGGAGGCTGGCTAATTATCAAAACAGTATCTGAGCAGGGACCTGAAGTCACTATTAGTTTCAAGACTGCTGATGGTATAGAAGCGGGCAAAACCAGAATTAAATACAAAAATGTCGATATTGGTGTCGTCGAATCTATTCAGTTCGCTGAGGATTTCTCTCATGTGATTGTGACTGCCTCATTTAATCAGGGAACCGAATCTTTCTTTCGTCGTAATACAAGATTCTGGGTAGTCAAGCCTCAATTGAGTATACGAGGCGCTACGGGGTTGAGTACGCTGATATCAGGAGCCTATATTGAGATCGAGCCCGGCAAAGGTGCGGAGCAATCTCATTTTGTGGGACTGGAAAAGCAGCCCGTCGTGACGGCGGACGAGGCCGGGAAAAAAGTTGTTCTGATCACAGAAAAACTTCGTTCGATAGACACAGGTTCGCCAATTTACTACAAGGGACTTTTGGCGGGAGAAGTGCTTGGTTATGAACTTGGCAATGATCGCCAGAGTATCTATATCCACGCATTTATCAAGGAACCTTATGATTCATTAATCAAAGGTAATACGCGTTTCTGGAATGTGAGTGGTATGGATATTTCTCTGGGAGCAGACGGGCTCAATGTCAGAACTGAATCATTACAGTCTATTGTACTTGGCGGGATAGCTTTTGAAACACAGGCAACGCTGGAGCAAGTGAATAGCGATGTCGAAAATCTTATTTTCACGCTCTATGATGACTATAGCAGTATTCAGGAGCGCTCATATACCAAGAAAATAAAATTCATGATGTTCTTCAAGGGTTCTGTACGGGGATTAAGTGTAGGTGCTCCCGTTGATTTCAATGGCATCAAGGTTGGATCTGTGCTGGATATTCGTCTTGAATTTGATAGAGAAAATGCGGAGTTCAAAATTCCTGTACTGATTGAAATAGAACCGGAGAGAATTGTAGGGCGTGGCAGTCAGGAGATAGAGTCACCATACGAAACTGTTAACAAGTTAGTGGAAAAAGGCTTGCGGGCCAGTTTGCAAATCGGGAGTCTGTTAACAGGTCAGTTATTCGTAGGTTTCAGTATGCGACCTGATACACCCATTAATTTGAGCGTAGGGGAAACGCCGTATCCTGAATTGCCAACAATCAGTTCTGCAGATTTTGGTTCGATAGCCCAATTGGCAGAACGCTTTCTCAATAAGCTGAATAGGGTAGATCTTGACAAACTTAGCCTGGAATTAATCAAAACGCTTGAAGGCACAAATAGACTTTTCAATGGTCCTGAGATAAAGGGAGTTCTTGATGATTTGCAATTATCACTTCAGGCATTCAGGGGGATATTGCAAAAAATTGATGGCTCAAATCTTCAGGAAACGATCAATGCGGGTCATGTGGTAATGGAAAAAATTACTGAAACGATGGGAACATTTGATGAAACACTGCTGCAGGTAAATCGTGTGTTAAAACCAAATTAACCATTGCAATACAACATAATTAAATTAACGGGTGAACTTGAGGAAACGGCACGATCCATCCGTTCATTAGTAGATACACTTGAACGACACCCACAGGCATTGATTTTTGGAAAGGACACCGAAGCTGAGGAAGAATAAGCATGCGATATAGAAATCATTCAACACTAAAACTGGTTTTTTTGACTCTGATTCTGGTCACGATATTGGCCGGCTGCTTCGGGACGGGTGGGGGAAAGGTAATTACAAAATATTACCTGATAGACCCGGTTGAACCTGACGCGCTAAGTTTTATATCAGATAAACCATTAGCAATTGAGATAATTGATGTCCATATCCCCCAGTATCTTGAACGATTTCATATTGCAACGCGCATCGGGAAAAACAGGCTAAAATTTTCAGAATCTAACCAATGGGGTGAAAATCTGCGGGAAAATTTAATGCGTACCTTGTCGAGAAATCTTTCCAGATTGTTGTCGACGAAGGATATCGGGACACCATTAAATCGTTCGTCTTCGTTGCCCGACTATCGAGTGCAGCTCTATATCGAACAGTTTGAACGCGATGTAGATCGCAAGGTAAAGCTATCAGCACGATGGCAAATATCAGGGGGGCATTCATCAGAGCCCTTAGGTGTTTACAGCCAGGAAATGATTAGTCCAGTAATAGAAGATGATGATTACGATCAAATGGTCACTTTGATGCGGCAACTGTATGGTGAGTTGAGCAGCAAGATCGCAGAATCGATACTTGCGGAAGTAAACAAATAACCCTGAGCCAAAAACCATGAGACTAGTTAGTAAAATGAAGCACAAGCCTGACCAGAATTTCATTTTGCTATTGATTTTGATTGCATCATCGCTGAATGCTCAGGAACATCCTGATGAACTATTTGATGAAGCAACTGGTATAACAATCATGCGGGAAGTTTATAAGCGTCATCAACAATTTCCCTTTATCTATGAAGAACAGTCGATGGTGATGATGGATAGAAATGGAGATAGAGATACACGGAAAGTAAGACGTTACTCCAGGGTCGAGGGTGATGGGACGGTGAAATTCCTGTTGTTATTTGATTCACCCGATGAAATTAAAGGCGTTGCCCTGCTAGCCAGTAGGGACGCATCGGGGATGACAAAAAAATATATTTATCTACCTGCCTTTGGGGAACAATTGATAGAGAACGTGAGCTCAGGATTAGATGGGAAATTTCTCGGAACTGATTTTTCGATTGAAAGTATTATGGGAGAGGTACTTGACGATTACATCTATGTTAGAAGACCGGACAAAAAAACAAATGAAGTTGCGTATTTCGTGATTGATGTATACCAGATGGAAGAAGGACTGTCAGAAGACATGTTACAAACCGATAAGCAGGCAATAAGAAGGCATTTTATCTCCAAAAATAATTTGTATATTACAAAGACAGAGTATTTTGATAAACAGGGAAGAGTCCGTAAAAGACTAAGTCATCATGATCTAAAACCGGTAGATGGCAAGATGTGGCGTGCAGATATGATCCTGATGGAAGATAGAAATGAACATCATCAATCACTTATCAAGATAAATCGTAGGGTTTTCTCACGCGATTATGTGTTAGCAGAAATTTTTACAGCAGACTGGCTATTCAAAAATTATCCATTTATCAGTACACCAGATATCGATGATGAAGAGATTCATTCAGAAGATGAAGGTGCTACAGAAATGCTCAATGAACAAAATAATTCGAGTGCCAATTTAGAGTTGGAATTCATCCAATGATAATGAAAATGTTTCTGGTCGGACTCAACCATCGGGCAGCAGTCACTCTGTTTCTGGTAGCAACAACCCTTCTTGCCGCAACAGGCCTGCCTAAACTTGAGGTAGATACCGGGCTGGATAGCCTGATTCCTGCAAGCGATCCAAGTCGATTGATCTACCAGCAGGTGATGGGTGAATTTGGATCTGACAACAAGACGATTATCTACATAAAGGATGATGATCTCTGGACACCTGAAAAGTTATTAATACTGGAGGTCCTGCACCGCAAAGTTGAACGTATTAAGAATGTAACCAGTGTCGATAGCTTGTTTAATCTACATACCATCCATGGCAAGGATGGAAAGATTGAATCCATGCCGGTTCTGAGTGAAGCACCAGCAACAGTAGAAGAAGCACTGGCTGCAAAAAAGCGTGCCCTGGCTAATCCTCTTTTCATAGGTAATTTCTTTTCTGATAATGGAAACGTTCTGGCAATGATCGTTTCTGTTATAAATCTTGAAGAAGATCAGGATTTCAGTCGTAAAATACATCAGCAACTGGAAGCTCTGCTATCTGAGAACAGAGGTGATTTCGAAAAAATTATTCAGGTTGGACCACCCAGAATAAATGCAGAATTAAAAAGCAGGTTGTTTGGTGACTTTAAGTTATTAGGTCCGCTCTCTGCCATTGTTCTATTTATCTCAATTCTGTTTTTCATGAGGAGTGTACTATCTGCAGTCATTCCTGTTGTGACCTCTGTTCTGACGATTATATGGACATTCGGTATGTTGGGATGGGTGGGTATGCCGCTCAATATTCTAAGCGCAATGCTCCCTTCCCTAATTATTGTTATTGGTTCCACAGAAGATACACACATGATGGCAGCCTATTTTCGTGGTCTGCAAAATAATGTGGAGAATTCACGAGATAAAGCAGTTCATTACATGGTTCGCCATATCGGGTTACCGTTGGTTTTGACTGTATTGACTACTGCGCTGGGATTTTCAAGTAATATGTTCAGTAACATTGGTCTAATTCAACATTTTGCTTTTGCATCGACCTTCGCCATGCTTGCCAATGGCGTTGTAACGATTCTCGTTGTACCACTCTTGTTGTCAGTTTATGGCCCGGAAAGAAATATCAGTGTTATCGATGACAAGGAGTCAGATAGATTGCCTGATAGAATTCTCAAGGTATTTAGATACTCCCAGGATAATTACCCCGTATCAGTACTCCTGTTCACCGCCGTAATGTGTGTCTTTTTTGTATACCATGCATCCAAGCTGTACGTAACGAATGATCCCTTATCTTATATTCCAAGTGATAGTGCCTTAATTAAAGATACAAAACGAATCCATGACGATCTTGCCGGGATAAAGATTTTTTTTATAAAGCTTGATACCAACAAAATAAATGCTTTTCAACGGCCAGTAAATATAAATAAGCTGGTGGAAATACAACGCTTTATGGATAAACAGGGGGTCTTTGACCAGAGTATCTCTCTGGCAGATCATCTGGCTTTTGCCAACCGTGAATTTCGTGGGGAATATGCTGAAATGGCATTACCCGAAACGCGCCAGCTGGTGGCACAGTACCTGATGTTCTTTCATAGAAGTGATCTGGACAGTTATGTAAGCCATGATTACAGTCGGGCAAATATTGTGGTACGCCATAATATAAATGATTCACATACATTAAACGCATACATTGATGAATTACAGGAAGTCGTCAGGGATATCGCAGGATTGGGGATTAAAATTAACATCGTCAGTGAAAATTTGATGGTAAATCAGGCAGCCGAAAGTTTGATGGTCGCTCAGGTAAAGGCACTGACTTTATTACTTGTCCTGATCTTCCTCATTATGTCTGTAATGTTTACTTCATTCCGAGGTGGGGCCATTGCGATGATTCCAGCCATTATCCCGATTACAATGATGTTTGGTGTGATGGGCTATCTGAATATACCTTTAAACCCTGGTACTGCGATGGTTGCCGTCATAGGCATAGGTATTGCTATTGATGGAACTATACATCTACTTGCCCGCTATAATGAACTTTGCCGACACACTTCTGATTATATCGGTGCCGTTAATACCGCCGTAAAAGAAGAGGCAACACCATTGATTATTTCCAGCATTGCCCTGTCACTTGGATTCGGTATCTTGTTACTTTCCAACTTTACGGTGGTTGCCCAGTTTGGTGCATTGGCAGCTGTTACCATGTTATTTTCGATCTATGCAAATCTATTAATTACACCAATTATTATGGCCAGGGTTCGTCTGGTCGGTCTGTACCAAATCATTGGCATGACCATTGATAAAAAAGTCCTTGAGGAATCACCCTTATTCAAAAACATGACAAATTATCAGCGGCGTAAGGCAGTATTGATATCCGAACTCGGTGAATTTGAGGAGGGAGATTTGTTGGTTGAACAGGGGACTATCGGTCGTGATATGTACTTGATTCTATCAGGAGAAGCTGAAGTAATAAGACATGATGGTAATGAATCGCGCACGTTAGCAACGTTATTGCCGGGCACTATTTTTGGCGAAATTGGTTACATAAGAGAAACTGAGCGCACCGCTGATGTAAAAGCGCTGACGAAAATTTCGGTGTTACGTTTTGATTATGAAAGAATGCAGAAAGATCTTAAGTTCTTCCCCAACATTGTCGCCAAGTTAAATTTCAATATCAGCTACATTCTGGGAGAACGCCTGGCGGACATGGTTAGTCAGTCAAAAGGTGATTAGCTGGAGGAAAACTCCATTTTAATACTGGCAAGTTCGATCAGGTCTCCATCCTTCAATTGGTAGGCCTTGGCACCGACTTCAGTGCCATTCACTACCGGAAAGCCACCACTACTCTCAATATGTGTCAGGAAGTAACCCTGGGGACGCCTGGATATTACAGCGACCTGTGTCCCTGGCTTACCAAGGGTAATCAGTGCCTTGGTGAGTTCCAATTCCTTGCCTGCGATGGGTCCATTTAATACGGTCAAACGTCCCAAAGGCATTCCACCTGA
>CAYRXP010000032.1:0-4529 GCA_964428145.1 uncultured Enterobacteriaceae bacterium | reverse complement strand
GGAGCCGCGCCTGCGTCCTGTGCGGCTTGTGCTGCGGCAACTGCAGCACTGGCAGATCCAGGTTTGATGATCATGGTCTTCTCAAACTCATCATCATCGTCAGAGGCATTTTCGTTAATGTATTTTAGTTCATGCTTGCCAATGGCTATCACATCACCATCTTTAAGCGCATGCTTCTTAACGAGCTTTCCATTTACATAGGTGCCATTGGTACTACCAAGGTCTTCCAGGAATGAATCATCAAGTATCGTGATAATCATGGAATGCTTACCACTTACCGCTAGATTATCAATCTGGATGTCGTTTTCCGGCTTTCGTCCGATCGTTAGTCTTTCCTGATCCAGCTCGAATTCACCCTGTACTGCACCATTCATGCTCAGAACTAACTTTGCCATAGCCCTGTTTATCCCCTGCTAAAATTAATTACACGTTTAAGTAAGTTTTTTTCAGAGTATCTGTCCATACTCGAACTACCCTGAGACACGGGCAAGAATTACTGAAATATTGTCTTTCCCGCCATGTTCGTTCGCTATTTCTACCAATTTGGCCGCTGCATGTGCAAGATTAGCACTATATTTACCTAGGGTTAAGTGAATTTCTTCATCTTTTACCATATCTGTCAAACCATCTGAACACAGTAAATAAATGTCACCCACAGCAAGCTGATCTTCAATAATATCAATCTCAACCTTTGCATCAAGACCAAGTGCCCTTGTCACCAGATTTTTAGGTGCATTTTTTTCCGCTTCCTCCAGTGTAAAAAGACCTCGATCAACCAGTTCCTGCACCAATGAGTGATCCTTGGTGATTTGTCTAAAGTCATTACCACGAACCCGGTAAAGTCTCGAATCTCCCACATGGCCAATTGATATCCTATCTTGATACACAAGCGCAGTGACAATGGTCGTTCCCATACCATGGCACTGTTTGTCTTGCTGTGCAGTCTTGTAAATACTTGAATTTGCACTATTTATAGCATCATGGATCAATACCGAATGGTGATCCAGACCTGAGTTCTCGTCAATCCCCACCGAGGTCGAATTTTTCAGACCTGATATGACTTCGTTGTAAACATGAGTAACCGCTATTGCACTGGCAAGCTCTCCGGCTTTATAGCCACCCATACCATCTGCCAGCACCAGTATGCCTAATTCTTCGTTGGTGGCTGTGCTGTCTTCATTATGCGGTCTTTTTAAACCGACATCGGAGACATTGATCACTTCAAGTTTGTATTGCAAGCTCACGAATTTATCCTAATAAAAACAAGTTGTTAAATCCATATATCAAAGATACTGTTGCACGTTTTTGAAATTGTACGTTGAAAATTAGTCTTGTTTCCAACAATAGATTAACAATCAAATCAAGAATAGTTGTTATTTTACTGATTTAAAAGAAAAAGTTTAGTAATCCTCCAGTAAAAAAGCGAAAATATTCTGTTAAAATTATCTTGTTTTTAATTAATTTTAGTATTTGAGAAGTGAGCCGGATTGTGCCCAGTCACACTGGGCGATTTACACGTACATCGAGATCATCTGCTACATGTTGTTATTCTCCCGTTGATTACCAGGGTTTTTTTTGAAAAATTCCCTGGTTAAAAATACTCCTTGAGACAAATATTAACGTTCCAATAATTCCAGTTTATTGGGTTTCCCGCGCCATTCACTTTCATCTTCAGGGGGGTCTTTCATTTCATTGATTACCGGCCATTCTCTGGAGAGTTCGGTATTCAATTCCAGGAATTGTTGCATGTTTTCAGGTAGATCATCTTCAGACATGATTGCATCTACCGGGCATTCAGGCTCGCATAGTGTGCAGTCGATACACTCATCTGGGTCGATGACCAGCATATTGGGCCCTTCGTGGAAGCAATCGACGGGACATACCTCAACACAATCGGTAAGTTTACATTTAATACATTGTTCAGTGACTACAAATGTCATTCTTGATATTACCTGTTTTTTTTAATAGATATGACGCTGAATTATACCGGTTAAATCGGGAAATGATAAAGCAGATATTGTATACCTAAACTACCTGGAAATGCAGGCTTCGAAGTTCAAGTGTTTGGGTTTATCCAATAAAGGGTGTTACTAAAAAAAATTAGCCTTTCACCAGATCAACAACTTTACCTGTCAGCGTCTCCCCCCGGCTGAATTCAATGATACTCACATTGTGTTTTTGCACGGTTGACATGATCTCGAGTTGCAATTGATCTGGATTTTCTGAATTGAATGATATTGTTACCCTGTGTGGGTTTGCGGGATCAGTCATGACACCATCGATGTCGCTGATGAGATTCAGATCTTTTTGTGCCTGATCTGGTAAGGAATGGCTCAATAATAAGTTTAGTGAACTATCGCGTTCTACAAGCTCTGAAATTGGACAATGCTTCACCAGTTTCCCTTGTTTGATAATGATAACCTCAGTACAAACATCATCAATTTCATCCAGGTTGTGAGAGCTTATGATAAAAGTACATAGACTCCCCATTTCTCTAATGATTTTTCTGACGTCATTTGCTGCAACAGGGTCGAGACCGGAGGTTGGCTCGTCCAACAAAATGAGTTCCGGTTTGCCGATGAGTGTTTGAGCGATGGCTACTCGTTTGCGTTGACCAAAACTGAGTGTTTCTGGATATTGCCTGGCCAGGTCAATAATTTTCAGATGTTCGAGTACCTGCCTTACTTCCGCCTTTGCTGCCTTGCCGGTGTAACCCTGTAACTTTGCATATAAGCTTAATTGGGCCTCCACAGAAACACCTTGCAGAAAGGGCGTATCCTGCGGCAGCGCTCCAATGCGACCCTTTATTAAAGCAGTACCAGGATTGTGCCCGAGCACGCGTATCTCTCCAGATGTTGGTTTTATGTAGCCACTGATAAGTGAAAATAGTGTCGTCTTGCCTGCACCATTTGGGCCAACCAGACCCAGTGTCTGTCCCGGTTCAACTGAGAGGTCCACGTTATCGATGGCTTTTATTCTGGCGAATCTTTTTGTCAGCTTCTGGCACTCAATGAGTTTACCCATCATAAATTTCTCTTGCGGAAGATAATCCATGCAAGACTCAAATAGATACTTGCAAAGGCCAGAAGACCAGGAATGGCGACTGTTAAATTATTGCTGGTAATGCCAATCAAATCGTCCTTGAAGGCGCTGGGTATTAAATAGCTGATGGAAGGATAATCGTTATCTAAATAAATAATGACGACAAGGGTTACGATATAAACACAAGCACTCATTAGAATAGTCCCTAATGCGGATGACATCAGCGCAGACATGATCGTCATAAAGGCGACATAAGGGAATGTGTATAACAAAATGACGGACAGGCTTTGCGTGGCATAAGCTACCGTCTCACTTAAGGTATGGTTGTCATTGTCCAGTGAAATGAGGGTACTTGCCAGACATGCGAAGAAGAGAGCGATTGCTATCATGCAATAGGCACTCAGAAATCTTGCGAAAAATATCTCCAGTCTTGTACAACGTGATAATAAATAACGAAAAGAACCAGAAGCTGCATCTGATGCTAACTGATTATTAGCACCCAAAAAGACAAATAACGGTGTCACTGTCAGCGCTGTGAGTAGAAATACTGACAACGTTGGGGGGTGCAATATCAGCAATGCCTGGGCAACTTCCAGGCTGGTAAATCTGGTAATCAGCATTAAGCCTTCAATACTTGATAAAAATTCTGATCCACCTTGGTCTAATAATCTGAGTGTGCTGTACCAGAACAAAGTAAATGGTATCAGAAAGGCAAGCCCTTTCAGGCGAAATAGTGAATGATAAAAATCAAACCCAAGCAGGGTAATAATTCTTTTAATTTTCATAAACAGAAGGTGAATGAATCTATTTTTTTAGCAGTGACTTTAGTTGATAGAGGATATCGAGCGCTGCTTTTGGGCTCAATTCATCAGCATCAAGCTTCGCCAATTCTTCCAGTACTGGATCCTTCTGAAAGGAATGTTTTTTTGTGAACATATCATCCTGCTTTCTATCAGGGGAGGGCAGCGTGTGACCCGCCTCCATTTCCTGCAGAAATTGTTTTGCCTGACTAACGACATTTCGTGGCACACCTGCCAATAGTGCAACCTGCAATCCATAACTGCGATTTGTCGCACCCTTTTTTACCGTGTGCAGGAAGACAATTTTATCATCGTGCTCAATAGCATCGAGATGTACATTTTCGACCTCCTGAATGTGGTCCGGTAGCGCAGTCAGTTCAAAATAATGTGTCGCAAACAGACTGAGGGCACCGACATTCCTTGCCAGATGTTCGGCACAGGTCCATGCCAGTGCTAACCCATCATAGGTGCTGGTTCCTCGGCCAATCTCATCCAGCAGAACCAGACTTTGATGGCTTGCATTATTCAGGATATTCGCTGTCTCAGTCATTTCTACCATAAAGGTTGAGCGACCACCTGCCAGATCGTCTGCAGCACCTATTCGCGTAAAGATCCTGTCTATTGGGCCTAACTCAGCACGTTCCGCCGGCACAAAGCAGCCAACGTGGGCTAGGATCACAATCCGTG
>CAYRXP010000031.1:9332-11821 GCA_964428145.1 uncultured Enterobacteriaceae bacterium | reverse complement strand
TGGGCACACAAACCTGTATATTTTCCTCAGCACAAAGTTGCAGAAAACGTTCAAGTCTTGCTGAGGAGTGTTCCGGTCCCTGACCATCATAACCGTGTGGCAGAAGGCAGACGAGCCCGCAATATCTTCCCCATTTTGCTTCACAAGAGCTGATAAACTGATCGAAAACAACCTGTGCACCATTGGCAAAGTCACCAAATTGGGCCTCCCAAATAACCAGGGTATTGGGCTCAGCACTACTATAACCATATTCATAAGCCAGAACGGCTTCTTCCGAAAGTGTTGAGTTAATGACAAGGAAATTGGCCTGATCCTCACTTAGATGCTGAAGCGGCAACCACGTTTCTCCATCTATTTGATTATGTATCACTGCATGACGATGGAAATAGGTGCCTCGACCGCTATCCTGTCCTGAAATTCTTACCGGATAAGCTGATTCAAGCAGGCTTGCATAAGCCATGGTTTCAGCGAAGCCCCAGTCCATCGGAAGTTCACCATTGCCCATTTTTACCCTGTTATTAATGATTCTTTGAACACTTTTATGTAATTGATAATGATCAGGGATGTGTGTAATTTTTTCTGCTAATTGTCTGACAGTTTCGCTTTCAATCGTTGTATCAACAGGGACATCCCAGGCAGTACCAATGTAGGGTGAAAAATCGATATGAAATTCGGTGTCTATATTTTGAGCATGCTTGCTAGATACTTTTTCATTGTTATCGAGTGAAGCGATATAGTTATCAGCGATCGTATCTACTTCATCATCGTCAAGAAATCCTCCGGTAATCAACTTATCCGTGTAGAGCTGTCTTACCCCCGGGTGCTGACGAATATGTTGATACATTATCGGTTGTGTTGCTGACGGTTCATCCGTTTCGCTGTGGCCCTGTTTTCGATAACAGACCATATCAATGACGACATCTTTGTTGAATTCCATCCTGTAATCTAAGGCCAGCTGCGCGACAAAACATACGGCCTCCGGATCATCACCGTTCACATGAAAGATAGGGGCCTGCACCATTTTCGCAACATCAGTGCAATATAGCGTTGATCTGGAATCAAGCGGATCACTGGTGGTAAATCCGATCTGGTTATTAATGATGATATGTACAGTCCCACCCGTCGTATAACCACGTGTCTGTGAAAGATTAAACGTTTCCATCACAACACCCTGACCCGCGAACGCAGCATCACCATGGAGAAGGATGGGAAGCACCTGATTTCTTGCAAAATCTTTTCTTCTTTCCTGACGCGCACGAACGGAACCTTCGACGACAGGGTCAATTATCTCAAGGTGAGATGGGTTGAATGACAATGTCAGGTGTACATTGCCCCCGGGTGTTTCAATATCTGATGAATAGCCCTTGTGATATTTCACGTCACCTGATCCGATATCACGAACATTTTTACCTTCAAATTCATCGAACAGCTCCGCAGGATTTTTGCCAATGGCATTGACCAGCACATTCAAACGTCCTCTATGGGCCATACCGATGACAATTTCCTTGACGCCTGCAATGCCTCCGGATTGAACCAGAACATCTAACATAGGATTAAGGCTTTCACCTCCTTCAAGTGAAAACCGTTTTTGACCGACATATTTGGTGTGTAAATATTCCTCAAGTGCATTGGCAGCGATGATAAGTTCCAGAATACGTATCTTTTGATGTTTGTCGAAGTTCGGTGTGGCACGGCAAGATTCAAGACGTTGCTGTATCCAACGCTTGATCTCAGTTTCATTGATGTGCATATATTCCACACCAATTGATCGGCAATAGGTCGTTTGAATAATATCGATGATTTCATGAAGCGGGATCTCGTCTTCAGCATGTAATGAACCGGTATTAAATGCGGTATCCATATCTGCTTCAGTTAATTCGTGATAGGCGGGTTCCAGCTCCGGGACATTGGGTCTTTCGTATTGTTTAAGCGGATCAAGATCGGCCTGCCGGTGACCCCGAAAACGATAGGCATTGATAAGCTGCAGAACAGCAACCTGTTTTTGATGGGCGACAGCATCAGTGCTCGTGCTGACAATTGGGCTGATGACCTGGGTATAATGTCCTTTTTGTCGTGCTGCCTCACGGTAGGCCTGTTGTATGGCTGAGTGGGGGGTATCTTGATGACCATTGGAATCTGCCATCTGTACGGTCTTGAAATAAAGTTGCCAGCGCTCACTGACATTTTTTGGGTCTGCTAGATAGGCCTCATACAACTCTTCTATGTACCATGCGTTACCACTGTATAGAATTGAAGACACTGACTCACTCATAGGTTATCCTTGCGTCACTTGGGTCTGCCATCTCCGGTGTATTTGCCAGTATATTTGCAAATATACTTATTTGAAATCGCCCGGAAGCTACAAAAATAATTATAAATAGTTCTGTTTCTCAATGAGTAGCAGCCGATACTTTAAGTTATTTTTTTGAATACAAGGACAAGTTTAGACGAATTAAAGCTTTTGTCATAAAAAACGTAATTATTTGATG
>CAYRXP010000031.1:0-9322 GCA_964428145.1 uncultured Enterobacteriaceae bacterium | reverse complement strand
TGCTTTTTTAATCATAAAATACTATTGACCTGTTTTTGGAGGGTTTTTAATGTCTCATACGGTGACAATTACCGATAACAAGACCGGTAAATAATTGGAGTGTCCAGTGTATGAAGGGACATATGGTGATCCAGTCATAGATGCCAGTGCACTGAATAAAGAACTCGGCATGTTCACTATCGATCCTGGCTTTGGCATTACTGCCTCCTGCCGGAGTGCGATTACTTATCTCGATGGAGAAAATGGTGTGCTCATGCATCGTGGCTATCCTATTGAGCAATTGGCAGAACACAGTACTTACCTGGAAGTTTGTTATTTGTTGCTCTATGGAGAGCTACCCACAGTAACTGAATATGAACTGTTTCGCGCAGAATTGAATATGCGCAATATGGTGCACGAGCATCTGGAGCGTTTTTATGGCGGTTATCGTTACGATGCCCACCCAATGGCCATGATGATTGGTGTCACGGGGGCATTATCCTCTTATTACCATGAAGCAATGGATCTTGATGATCCGCTTGACCGTGATCTGACTGCCAAACGTATCATTGCCAAGATGCCCATTATGGCGGCCCATTGTTACAAGCATTCTATGGGTCATCCGTTTGTCTACTCACGCGATGACCTGGGATATGTTGAAAACTTTCTAAACATGATGTTTTCGGTACCAATGCGCGAATACGAGCCAGAACCAATCGCGGTCAAGGCATTGGATTTAATGTTGATCTTGCATGCAGACCATGAGCAGAATGCCTCAACCTCAACAGTACGTCTGGCGGGTAGTGCGGAAGCCAATCCATTTGCCTGCATCACAGCGGGTATTGTGACCTTATGGGGTCGTGCGCATGGTGGCGCAAATGAGGCTGTATTGAATATGTTGGGTGAGATAGGTGATGTTAAAAATATTCCCCAGTTTGTTGCACGAGCAAAAGATAAAGAAGATTCTTTCCGCTTGATGGGCTTTGGTCATCGTGTTTATAAGAACTTTGATCCGAGGGCAACCATTATCCGCAGGGCCTGTCACGATTTGCTTGAAGCAGTTGATACCGTGGATCAACCCTTGCTGGATATAGCGATGCAGTTGGAAGAAATCGCACTCAAGGATGATTATTTCATTGAGCGCAAGCTTTATCCCAATGTTGATTTCTATAGTGGCATTATCCTCAAGGCTCTGGGTATTCCCACAAGTATGTACACTGTCATGTTTTCATTGGCCCGTTCAGTTGGCTGGATATCACAGTGGTTAGAGTTGATGGAAGATCCGGATTTCAGGATTGGTCGCCCACGACAGCTCTACATTGGTCCTGAACAGCGGGATTATGTGCCGATAGAGAAGCGCCGATAGATTAAGTGCCAGTGGATAAACGGTAGGCATAAACTTTATTTAACAAGCTAACTATAAGAAAGGAGGGCTGAAAAAATGAAGCCTCCAGTTCGAGTTGCGGTAACAGGAGCAGCAGGCCAGATCTGCTATTCATTATTATTCAGAATCGCTGCGGGAGAGATGTTGGGTAGCGATCAACCCGTCATTTTTCAGCTGCTGGAAATATCCCCCGCCATGAAAGCGTTGGAAGGGGTGGTCATGGAAATTGATGATTGTGCTTATCCACTGGTTGCTGGTTTTGTTTTAACTGATGACGTTAATGTCGCATTCAAGGATGTTGATTATGCGTTATTGGTCGGGGCAAAACCGCGTAGCGCAGGGATGGAACGCAGCGATTTACTGGAAGCAAACGGTGGCATATTCAAGGTTCAGGGTAAGGCACTGAATGATCATGCCAGTCGTGACGTCAAGGTCGTTGTTGTCGGTAATCCGGCCAATACAAATGCGAATACGGCAATGATCAATGCACCGGATCTAAACCCCAAAAACTTCACTGCACTGACCCGTCTGGATCACAATCGTGCCCTGGCTCAATTGGCAGCCAAGACAAATTCAGATGTCAGTGATATCAAGAAGATGATCATCTGGGGCAATCATTCGACCACACAATATCCTGATCTGAGTCATGCGACTATCGCGGGTAAGCCTGCGCATGATCTGGTGGATAGAAGCTGGTATGAAAATGACTATATTCCAAGGGTGGCCAAACGTGGTGCCGAGATTATTGACGCACGTGGTGCTTCAAGCGCGGCATCTGCGGCCAATAGTGCTATCGCCCATATTCGAGACTGGGTTATGGGGACACCTGAAGGTGACTGGACTAGTATGGCAGTGCCTAGTGATGGCAGTTATGGTATTGCGGAAGGATTGACGTATTCATTCCCTGTGACTTGTAATAATGGCGAGTATGAAATTGTCCAGGGACTTGAGATTGATGAATTTAGTCGGGAGAGGATGGAGGTTACACAGAAGGAATTGGAGGAGGAGAGGGACGCAGTGGCAAGGATTTAACTTTTGTGCAGGGATGCACTTATGTCGCGATGACATGGATGTCAAAGAGCGACGTCTCAATTTCAACTCGGTGTGAGTTCTGTATATTTTTTAGAATTGATTCTTCAATTAAGTTTTGATTCCGCCCTTTAGCGGCGTGTACCTTTTCTTTGTACGAACGAAAGAAAAGGTACAAAAAGAAAGTCGCCCCCGTTGTCATGGCCCCAAATAATACCTTGGGCTTCCTTCATTAGTGAACAGTAATCACGGGTACGCGCCTACATGACATCCTGTCATGGAGCCGCTCATCTGCACGTCCTGTGCAGATGTTCCTATTACTGTTTACTAATTCAGCATGACATAAGGGTGGGGGGCAACAGCCAATCGATCCTGACCCTTTTGATTTTCAGATTGCTGCTTTTTAAATCCCCTTATGACTTGCCGGGGTGTGAGGCGGCGGTAATGGAAAAAATACAGGATGTATTTTTTAACTCAATTGAGCATGGATGCGAATTTGAGTGACGTGTCAGCGCAACGAATGTCACGGGAATCCCGCAGGGACAAGTCATCGGGGGCGTCGTCTTTCTTGGTTACTTCTTGTGGGACGAGCAACAAGAAGTAACCCGTCATCAGACGGAACCAAATCTTGAGTAAGAAGAATTAAAGTAGGGCAATCGAATCACCGTAAACTCATAATCGGCCAACCCCGTTTCTCTGCTTCAATTTTCAGAAGATCATCTGGATCAACGGCGATGGGGTGAGTGACCATGTTCAGTAATGGAATGTCGTTATGTGAATCACTATAGAACCAGCTTGTTTCAGGTTGGTAATTATTTTCCTGTAACCACTGTTCATAACGAGTCACTTTGCCATCTGCAAAAGAAGGTATGCCACTGAGCTTCCCAGTGAACTCACCATTGTTCATCTCCGGTTCTGCTGCGATCAGATCATCAATATTAAATAGTTGGGCAATGGGGGCGGTGATAAAACTGTTGGTAGCAGTAATGATCATCAATTTATGCCCCATACTACGGTGATCCTCAATCAGATCGATGGCTTTGGATAGCATGACGGGTCGAATTTTCTCATCAAGAAAACGTTCTCTCCAGGCCAGTAGCGTATTCATGTCATTTTCAGCCAGCGGACGAAATTGAAATTCCAGAAAGACATTGATGTCAAGATTGCCTTCCAGGTAATTTTGATAATATCGATCATTTTCCTTTTGGTGTGCCTCAGCATCGACGTAACCATTCTCGCCGAGGAATTGTCCCCACAGATAATCACTGTCACCACTTAATAGGGTGTTGTCTAAATCAAATATCACCAAATTCACTTGTTTATAGCCTTGTTAGTGTTAATGAATGCCGCGCGTAGTTTATACCCAAACTACCTGCAAATGCAGGTTTCAGAGTTCAGGTAGGAAGTCAGAGCAAGGCGCAACGTGCAGTGAATGGCTAGTCCTTCATAAGCGTTGCAACGCGGCACTAGCTTTCTGCTTGAACTCCCGTAGGGCAAAACGAGAAGCAACTATCTTCTTCGTTCTAAAACCTTGGACTAGGCAGAAAATTGCTCCTGCATTTTCTGCATACCATCCATCCATGGATATAAATGACTAGTCCTGCGGCCTTATTCCTTGATTATAGTTATTCCTCGTCTTGCTGAAGTCTGCATTTGCAGGTGGTTTGGGTATGTGTTGAATGCTTGTGAAGGTAAAATATTGAGTTGAAATTTGCAGTGATCGGGTCAGTTATGGAAGAATCACCTTATAACGTTTATGAGGTAAGGCTGTGATTGATTCAGAAGGTTTTAGAGCTAATGTAGGGATTGTCCTGAGTAATGAGGCCGGAAAGGTGTTTTGGGCAAAGCGTGTCGGACAAGACGGCTGGCAATTCCCTCAGGGAGGAATAAAAGCAGATGAAAGCGCCGAATCAGCCATGTACAGGGAACTGAGGGAGGAGGTTGGTCTGCTACCAAAACATGTAGAAATTATTGGCTGTACAAATGATTGGCTGAAATACTGGTTACCGGAAAAATTTATACGACATAACTCCATGCCCCTGTGTATTGGACAGAAACAAATCTGGTATTTGCTAAAGTTGGTGGCGGATGAAACAAACGTTAATCTGGGATACTCACAAAAACCAGAATTCGACCATTGGGAATGGATAGATTACTGGTCACCTGCCAGTAAGGTCATTGACTTCAAAAGAAATGTCTACGAACAGGCACTGAACGAATTTGCGCCTTTTCTGTTTCCATTAGTTGGTCGAAATTAAATGCTAGTACTCCGTCCATTATTGAAATTTGGCTTACTGTTGTTTGGCTGACATCAGAAACATTACCTGAGGCATGACTTTCCGTACGGATTTTCCACTTAATTTCCTTATGTGGCCTTTCTTGAAGTTTGGTGGGAATCTTTTTTCAGTTAACCAGTCATTCAGTTCTTCCAGCTTAACAGCACATTTCTTCATGGCAACGTCGACAACGTGACGAGGATCGTTGTAATTGGCCACTTCAGCACGTGAAGTGTCTGCAAGGCATTCATCATAACTGATTCCAAACTCTGACATCGTGTTATAGTCTTCTCTGGTAACCTGATCTTGTGACAGGTACTCTGGTTTTAGCTTGGGGTCGACTTCGTCTTCCCCTCCAGCGACAACACAAACAGGAATAAGAATTGATAAAAATAATGCGAATTTCGTGAATCGTTTTTTCATTGATTAAAATGCCTTGTTGAATTTTCCATTATGCCAATAGTTTGAGCTGTGGCAGTATAAAGCAGCGTCCCCAAAAGTACATCTAGCCTAAAGAACATTTATTAAAAATATATTTTCAATCATATGATCTCTGTTTCCAAAAAAGTTGATTCCGAACGTATCTTAATAGCCAGTGAAAAAATCAATCAAACACCTGCTTTTGTTTATGATGAATCTGTGATCATGGACAGGCTGGCAACGTTATCTGAGGTTAAGAAGAATAGTGGCTGTCAGATCCTTTATTCAATCAAGGCCGCACCCATGAGAGGCTTGTTGGAAACGATTGCTAATTATGTTGATGGGTTTTCAGCGAGTTCATTATTTGAATGTCAGATTGCAAAAGAAACGATAGGGGATAGGGGAACCATTCATCTTACAACCCCAGGATTGAGAGAAGACGAGTTTAGGTCAATCGTGAAATATGCAGATTATATTTCCTTTAATTCTCTAAACCAGTGGCACAATTATCAAGGGCACATCAATGGAGAACTTGGTTGTGGCTTGCGTATAAACCCGGAATTATCATTTGTCAAAGATGAACGTTATGATCCTTGCCGTAAATATTCAAAACTAGGTGTTCCGATCTCTGAATTAGAAAATATTAAACATCTCGAGAATATCCAAGGTCTGCACCTACACAATAATTGTGAATCCAACGACTATATGGAATTAAAGCAGACGGTAGATCACGTTTGTCTGTTACTTGACCAAACACTTGAACGTATGCAATGGATTAATTTGGGTGGAGGATACTTTATAGATGGTGAAAAACAACGGCATGAACTTGAGCAAATCATCCAGGGTCTGAAAGACACATATACTCTGGATGTTTTTATTGAACCGGGAAAAGGGATTGTTGGGTCAGCTGGCTCCCTCGTTTCATCTGTTATAGATATGTTTGAGTCTGGCGGCAAACAGGTAGCAATTTTGGATACCACCATAAATCATTTACCTGAAGTTTTTGAATATCAGTATAAACCTGAAATTGTGCAGGAAAATTCTGAGGGGGGTTATGAATATCGCTTGGCAGGATGTAGTTGTCTGAGTGGTGATATATTTGGGGATTATCGGTTTGAACAAATACTGAGCATTGGTAGCAGAGTGATTTTTCAAAATGTCGGTGCGTATATGTTTGTCAAGGCAAATACGTTCAACGGAGTTAATTTACCAACGGTTAATATTCTAACGTCTGACGAAGCGCTTGTTCTTCAAAAAGAGTTTTCTTATGCGTACTTCAGTGAGAAATATTAAACCACTTAGAGCAGTTATCGCTTTCCATTTCTGTTTTTCCTGTTTCTATATTTCTGGATAAATTCCCCCAGTATTTTGAACTCTTTTCCCCTGGCGCTTCCCTTGCGCCAGATCAAGCCGATTTCCCGATGACTGTTTTTAGGCATTGCTTGTGTTTTTATAATTGTATTCTTGAGCATAGGAGAATCCTTAGCCATCTCAGGTAAATAGGTGATGCCCAAATCAGCTTCAACCATTTCGATTAAGGTCAACAGGCTACTTGCAGAGAATTGGCTAACTTTATTCAGATTACGAATTTTACAGGCAGACAGTGCGTGACCCCGAAGACAATGGCCATCTTCAAGCAACAGGATACTTTCTGATTGCAGTTGATCTGCCGTGACTTTCTGTGTTCCTATAAATTTACTGCCTTTTTTATACGCCAGGAGAAACGGATCCTTAAAGAGTGTCATCTTTTCAACGTGACGTAATTCATAAGGTAGCGCTATCATGATTAAATCTAGCTCTCCACTCATCAATTTTTCATAGATACGCAGCGTTGTGTCTTCCTGCAAAAAAAGTTGTAAATGAGGGAAATGTGAACGAAGTTGAGGGAGTATTTTGGGCAGTAAAAATGGTGATATTGTTGGAATGACACCTAACTTTAATTTGCCGGACAGGGGTTCATTATTTACCTGTGCCATATCCATCAAAGCCTCGAGATCCCTAAGTACCAATCGTGCCTGAACCACAATCTCTTGACCCGTGGATGTAATGGTTACCCTTTTATTGGTGCGGTCAACGAGCTGCACACCCAATGTCGATTCAAGCTCACGGATGGCAACACTGAAGGCAGATTGGGAAACAAAACATGTCTCGGCAGCCTTGCCAAAATGTGCATGTTTCTCCAGAGCGATGAAGTATCTCAGCTGTTTTACAGTCGGTAAATTCACATCATTTATCATCCTATTAAATCTATTATAGTAATATAATCAATCAATTATATTTATCAATAACTATTTTCTAGAATGACTCAACTATTTATGAAGATTTATATTTTCTAGATAAAAATTAACTAATTTATGGAGTAAATGAAATGACCTCAACTGTACCTGAAATTGTATTTAAGACGCGTGTACGTGATGAAAGTATTGATGGTGAAAACCCGTTTCGTTGGCAGGATGTTAGTACGGACGATATCTTCAAAGGCAAGAAGGTCGTGCTTTTTGCACTTCCTGGTGCCTATACGCCGACCTGTTCAAGTACGCATCTGCCAGGCTTCGATAAGAACTACCAGGCGCTAATTGATCAAGGTGTCGATGAAATCTATTGCCTGAGCGTTAACGATGCTTTCACCATGTTTCAATGGAGCAAACATTTAGATGTTGAAAATGTGAAAATGTTGCCCGATGGTAATGGTGACTTCACCAGCATGATGGGGAAGTTGGTCAAGAAGGAGAATCTTGGTTTTGGCACACGTTCATGGCGTTACTCAATGTATGTTGAGGATAAAGAGATCATCAAAATATTCAGCGAGCCTGGACAATCAGATAATTGTCCTGATGACCCATTCACCGTGAGTGACGTTGATACGATGCTGGAATATCTCAAACAACGTTAAATTGGAGCACGCGAGAAAGCCCCAGAGGCACTAACCTCTAGGGCTTTTAGCTGTCGCGTTCGAGTACTATAGTCATTAATACAGGGAACCTCTTTGGGGTCCCCCACGAGCCAACGAGAGTCGGCCTATTCGTAACAGCTACTGTAAGTCTAGTATATTAATTCTTGAAGGGAATGTTTTGGGAGGAAAAAAATATTACTAAGATAATTGTTCTGATATTATTATTAAATTAACCTGTTTGAATTAAAGTCTGGATGTCGCCAAAATGGTACCCCTGAGCGTAATCCACGCCTATCTGCTTCAGCTTATCCAGTATTTTTTTATTCTCAGCAAATTCTGCAATGGTTTTTAATCCCATTTCATGGCCAATTTCATTGATTGAATTAACCATTGCATAGTCAATAGAGTCATTAATAATACCTTTGACAAAGAAGCCGTCAATCTTCAAATAATCAATGTGCAATGTTTTTAAATATGCAAAAGAAGAAAGACCACTTCCAAAATCATCCAGTGCGAATTTACACCCCCCTTTTTTGAGGGCGTCAATAAATATATTTGCCTTGGCAAGGTTGGCTATTGCCGCTGTTTCAGTGATCTCGAAGCAAATTTTATCTTGTGGGATTTTATGTTTTATAAAAGCCTTTTTTACAAACTCAAGAAATTTATCATCGCTAATTGATTGGCCCGAAAGATTAATGAAAAATTCTACAGTAGCATCAAGCAGTTCATTGTTTTTACTAAAATGAACAAATGCAGTCGTGATTACCCACTGATCAATTTTTGTTGCTAGACCGTACCTTTCTGCCGCGGGTAAAAATTTTCCAGGTAATATGATTTTATCATCCACTTTCATCCGGATCAGTAATTCGAAGCGATTGTATTTGGTTTTGGATTTGGATTTCGATTTTTTTATTGGGATTACCGCCTGGAAGGCCAGGAAAAACGTATTTTCCTCTAATGCTCGATTAATCAGGTTAACCCATTGCATTTCCCCATACTGTTTTGCAAGCTGTTTGTCGTCGATCTTAAATATATGAATACGATTTCTGCCTTGTTCTTTAGCGGCATAACAGGCGACATCCGCTTTTTTGAGCAAATCTGTGATATCTCCAGCAGTTTCATCAATAATGACCAGTCCGATACTGACGCCAATATTAAATTGTTTCTCTTCCCATAAAAACCTGAACTGATCTATGGATTTTTTTAATTTGTTAGCAACACGTTTTGCCTGTTTGAGTGAACAATGCTCCATAAGAACACCAAATTCATCTCCACCAAGTCTTGCCACAGTGTCTCTTTTTCTGACTTCTTTTGATAACAGGAGGCCTAGCTGGCGAAGTA
>CAYRXP010000030.1:0-12063 GCA_964428145.1 uncultured Enterobacteriaceae bacterium | reverse complement strand
ATGGCAAGTTTAATGTTTTGCAGTGTTCGTGTGTTAAGGTGAGACAGATTAAACCTCTGCCAAATCGTGCCATAAAATTGATATCTTCCGCTTCCACAGCGGATGCGGCCATCACCAGATCACCTTCATTTTCACGATTCTCGTCATCCATCAGGATGATAATATTGCCATCGCGAATTTCTTCAATCAGTTCTATTGCAGTATTAAGCGCCATTAAGATTCAGACCTATATAATTCTATTATTATGGCACAGTTTCATCGTTAACTTTCGTGTGAAATTAGTGATTCCATATAACGAGCCACGATATCAACCTCAAGATTTACTTGTTTACCTTCGACATAGTTAGAAAATATTGTTTCTTCATTGGTGTGTGGAATGATATTGACAGAAAAAGTTGCTTCATTGACTTCATTGATTGTCAGACTGACACCATCAACACAGATAGAACCTTTCTTACAGATATATTTTCCAAGTTCAGCAGGAAATTTTATTTCAAAACGTTCCGATCTTGAATCGGCAGTTTTTTTCTGAATAATTCCCTTGCCATCGACGTGACCACTCACCATGTGCCCGCTGAGCCGTGACGAAAGTAGGAGTGCTTTTTCAAAATTAACCTTTTCACCTGTCTCAAATTCATTGAATGTTGTACATGAAAGCGTTTCAACGGAAACGTCTGCAGAAAACCCGTTTACCTGCAATTCCACAACAGACAGGCAAACGCCATTTACACTGATACTATCGCCTGGTTTAACATCTGATAAATCAAGGGATTTTGTATTGAACACGAATCTTTTGTCAGAATTGATTCTTTCGATCAATACTATCGAACCAATGGCTTCTATAATTCCAGTGAACATAACCTATTCTTGCCTATTTATTCGGCCTGCTGATTGTTGCCCTAATTCTTATATCTTTTCCAATCGTTCTGATGTCAGAAAAATTCAGTGAAAGTCGATCTGACATATCTTCGAGCAGCGGTAACTGAAACAGAGCCTTCGCATCCTGACCTAACAAAGTCGGTGCGAGATAAAGAATCAACTCGTCAATAAAACCAGCCTGTATCATTTCACCAGACAAAGAAGAACCTGCTTCCAGAAGTATTTCATTGATTTCCTTTTCCCTGGCCAAAAAACGTAAAGCAAACTCAAGAAATGCTGGACCTCTTTTTGCTTCTACAGAGACCAGTTCAACCCCGAGATTTGCGAGTTGCTTTTTCTTGTCTTCATTATTTGAAGCATTAAAAATGGTAACGTCTCCGGGTAAGCTTAATATTTTTGCATCTGGTGCAATTTCAAGACCAGAATCGAGTATCACTCTCAATGGTTGCCTACCATGCGTAGGCCATTCCCCCCCAGTGGATTGAAATGCTTCGATAGACCTGACATTCATTGATGGGTCATCGGCAATGACAGTGCCAACCCCAGTCATTACGGCAGAACTGCGTGCGCGTAACCTCTGCACATCCATTCTGGATTCATCACTACTTATCCACTGGCTCTCACCATTAGCCAGTGCTGTTTTGCCATCCAGGCTCATCGCCAGTTTACATCTGACAAACGGGCGCCCTTCCCTCATGCGCATTTCGAAACCAGGATTTAATTCACGTGCCTGCGCTTCCATCAAACCACTCTCTGTTTCAATATTGGCTTCATTCAATTGCTGCAATCCCTTGCCTGCAACGAGTGGATTTGGATCGATTGTTGCTGCCACCACCCTTTTGATACCTGCCTTAATTAAGGATTCAGTGCAGGGTGGTGTACGACCATGGTGTGCACATGGCTCTAGCGACACATAACAAGTTGCCCCTGAAACATCAGCGGATGTATTATTCTCTGATGCATTTTTCAGGGCCTCGATTTCAGCATGTGGGTGTCCTGCCTTTTGATGCCATCCTTCTGCCAGGACAGAATTATCTTTGACGATGACACAACCAACACGGGGGTTCGGATCAGTACTATAAAGACCACGTCGCGCAATTTGTAAGGCGCGAGACATATGTTGATAGTCTGAGGCAGTCCACATCAACTCTCTTCACCATCAGACTTTAACAAATCAAGCTGACTTTCCTTAATCTCGGGGGGCAAATCATTTTCCAGCCGTTCTATTTCATCCAAAAACGCACGTACATCTTCGAAACTTCTGTAGACTGACGCAAAACGAACATAGGCAACTTGATCAAGACTTCGTAACTGTTCCATCACCCAGTCTCCCAGTTTGCGCGATTTCACTTCCCGTTCGCCTTCAGTTCTGAGTTTATGCTTGATTTGTGAAATTGCCACTTCAACTCTTTCCATTGCTACGGGCCGTTTTTCGATGGCCCTTAGAATACCTCCACGAAGTTTATCTTCACTGAAGGGCTCACGCCGACCATCCGATTTCAAAATTCTGGGAAAATTTAATTCCGCAGATTCATATGTCGTAAAACGTTCTTTACACTCCGTGCATTCACGACGACGACGAATCTGATCACCTTCACCAACCAGACGGGAATCAATAACCCGCGTATCCATATTAGAACAAAACGGACATCGCATTCACATACCCTCCTTTTTTAACTGGTTTATGTTTATACCCAAGATACTTGAAAGTGCAGTATCTTGGGTACAGGTTTTTCAATTTAGGGTGTTTCAGTTTAACTCTTTTCTAACGACGTAGGGGATCGCATAACGATCCCCTGCAAGCCTGTACTTCGTGTGTTACGAATCAGTGATCGTACAGTGGCCTGCTCTTACAAAGTACAACAACTTCACCCTTAATTCGTTCGACAATACTCTCATCACCCAAGTTATCCATGATATCGCAAATCCAATTGGCGACCTGTTTGCAATCAGCTTCATCAAAACCACGTGTTGTGATTGATGGTGTGCCGATACGGATGCCACTGGTAACAAATGGTGACTGAGGATCATTTGGAACTGCATTCTTATTAACAGTAATGTTGGCTCGACCCAGAGCTGCATCAACTTCTTTACCTGTCAGTCCTTTTTCGATCATATCCACCAGAAACAGATGATTGTCTGTCCCGCCAGAAACAATTTTCAGACCACGCTCAATGAAGGTATCAGCCATGGCTGATGCATTCTTTTTGACCTGCTGGATATAATCCTTGAAGCCTGGCTCCAGACATTCCTTGAAAGCAACAGCCTTTGCAGCGATGGTGTGCATATGTGGGCCACCTTGATAAGCAGGAAACACCATGAAGTTTATCTTCTTCTGAATATCCTCATTGGCTTTGCCCATGATAATTCCGGAACGTGGACCACGTAATGTTTTGTGCGTTGTTGATGTTGTAACATCAGCAATCTGCACAGGACTTGGATATTCACCTGTGGCAATAAGACCGGCGACGTGGGCAATATCAGCCATCATCAATGCGCCAACCTTGTCTGCGATCTCACGGAATCGTTCCCAATCAACAATTCTGGAATAGGCAGAAAAACCTGTAATAATTAATTTTGGCTTGTGTTCCAACGCGAGTTCTTCGGCCTGGTTATAATCAATATAACCCTTATCATCCAGACCGTACTGAACAGCATCATAGATACGACCTGACACGTTCACCGATGCGCCGTGGGTCAAATGGCCACCATGGGCTAGACTCATGCCCATGACGTGATCGCCTGGTTCCAACAAAGCATGATAAACCGCACCGTTTGCCTGTGAACCGGAATGTGGCTGTACGTTCGCCCAATCTGCACCAAACAGTTCCTTAAGTCGATCAATGGCCAACTGCTCTGCGACGTCAACGTATTCGCAACCACCATAATAACGCTTGCCCGGATAGCCTTCAGCATACTTATTCGTTAAATAAGAGCCTTGACACTCCATCACACGTGGACTTGTCATATTCTCTGATGCGATCAACTCAATGTGCTCCTCCTGACGAACTCGCTCTGAGTCCATGGCATTCCAGAGTTCTTCATCATAACCGGCAACTTTCATATCTTTGGTAAACATGGTATTCCTCTCATTAGAATAATATTTGTGTTTCTACGGATCCTGTTCATTATTGTTGATGGCTCTTGCGGCCACCTGCAAGGGGGAACGCCTGGTCGAATCGCCCGACAGAGTAGCAAATAATGCACGTTAATGCATTGTTAATATTAGGATTATCAGGAATTTCTGCTTATTGTTGATTCATAGAAATAAGCCGAACAGAGAACACTTAGCTTCTGATCAGAAGAAATAATTGGTTGATTTTCAAGGTATAATCAGGCATTTTTCTGCCGCCGCTAATCATGAATGCACTGATCACAGATGCCTCCGCAGTCTGAAACCGAGATCAAAAAAGTTAAATTGAAATGAATTTAAGTAAAACCCCATGAATCCAACTGAAATCATACAGGTTCAGGCAGAAGCTGATTTAATTTACTCATATAAGGAAGTGGAAGCGGCTATTAAAAAAATGAGTCAGGAAATTACTGCAGTGCTCGCGGACAAAAACCCCGTTATCCTCTGCCTGATGATAGGCGGGATTATACCCACGGGAAAATTGCTGCCGTTGTTAAATTTCCCGCTGCAAGTCGAATACGTTCATGTCAGCCGCTATCGTGGTGCAACCCGCGGTGGAGCACCCCACTGGATTAGAAAACCAACAATCTCCCTGCAAGACAGACACGTCCTGATAGTCGATGATATTCTTGACGAAGGAACGACCTTGATGGCAATCGTTGAAGAATGTAAAAACAATCAGGCAAAAACAATCCATACTGCTGTGTTAGCAGATAAGCAACTGGATAAAGAAAGAAGTTTTAAAAAGGCTGATTTCACTGGAGTCACCGTTCCTGATCGCTATGTCTTTGGTTATGGGATGGATTACAAGGAATACTTACGCAATGCGCCAGGCATTTACGCGGTAAAAGATTTATGAGCAAAATAGCTATCATTGGTGGCACTGGTCTGGCATCACTGGAAGGTATCGAGATCCATGAAGAAAGAAAAGTAAATACGCCCTATGGCAATCCATCCAGTGCATTGATCTTTGGGCGTTTTGGTGAAAAGGAAATAATATTTTTGCCCAGACACGGCAACCCACATGTCATACTACCTCACAAAGTGAATTATCGTGCCAATATTCATGCACTGAAGGAAAATAGTGTAGAAAATATCATCGCTGTTAATGCTGTTGGAGGAATTACTTCAGAAATGTCTCCCGGAAGGATCGTTATCCCTGAACAGATCATTGATTATACATATGACAGGAAGCAGACATATTGCGGAAATAATCCGAACGAAGTGACACATATTGATTTTACAAAGCCATACAGTGCTGTCCTGAGAGAACAATTAACTGAAACCAGTGTTATTTCAGACCTAAATGTATTTGTTGGCGGTGTCTACGCTGCTACGCAAGGGCCTAGACTGGAAACTGCCGCAGAGATTCGAAAGTTAGAAAAAGATGGCTGTGATATCGTCGGAATGACCGGTATGCCAGAGGCTGCCCTCGCGCGCGAACTGGATATTCACTACGTGTGTCTTGCTCTCGTTGTGAATTGGGCGGCTGGCAAAACAGATGAAGAAATCACCATGGCAATAATAGAAAAACACCTTGAAGATGGCCTGGGGCAAGTCAAGTTACTGCTTAAAAGATTTATATCATCTTTCTAAGGCATAATTATTTTATTCTACTTCAAGGCGCGTCACTCGCATCAACACACCAAATAATGGGTGATCAAAATAATGCAATTCATTCAGTTTAATTCGTCGTGTTTCCTTCATTTGCGCATAGGTGCCAGTCATAATAATTTCTTCCCTGACTTTATCTAGACTGGCTCCTTCTTCAGACATATTATCATCCGTAAACGAGGTGACTGATTCTGTATATAGATCAACAAAGTAAGAGATATCCAGATCCAGATGAAGTAGATGTCCACCTCTTAAATTTACCGTGCCATTTATTTTTGCTTCCGGACTTTTTATATGGACTTTTTTTGCCCTTGATTTTGTCAATTCAGGCTGTTGCCAGGCGATATGATGCACGGGTCGGTATTCACTGGATAATTTAAGTACTTTGTTCACACCGCCCAGTTTATGCCTGCTTGATGGCAGCATTTTAAAAGCATTGGGACCATCAGGGTCTGTAACCAATTCTATGGCATTGCTATAATCCGGCACATTACCCGTATTCCACAGCTCACCACTGCTATCCGGTATCAAATGTTCAAACACAACCATTTCTACCTGATACCATTTGGCAAAGACATGGCTGCTAAATACTAAAATAAAACCAGTGAGTAATATTCTTATCAATTGTTTATGCGGCATCCCTGTTTGTGATATCTGCCAAAAGCTCGGCCAGTATTGTGAACCTGTCAGCAGGTTCCGGCAACTCCTCATTAATTCTTAATTTATTCTGTCCTTCCAGTTTATAGGTAAATGGATTGCTTTGTATCAATGTCATTATCTTCATGGGATCAACATTATTTTTCTCATTAAATTGTAACCGCCCTCCATGAAGTCCTAAATCTATTTTGTGAACGCCGAGGGGATTAGCTAATAATTTTAATGCTGCAATTTGGAAAAGATTTTTGGCAAAATCAGGCAATAAACCGAAACGATCAATCATTTCGATTTGCAGTTCCTTTAACTCTTCTTCATTCTTTACACTGGCAATTCGCTTATACATAATAAGTCGCATATGTACGTCTGGCAAATAATCCTCAGGAATCAGTGTTGGGATGTGCAGGTTGATCTCTACACCATGATCCAAGGGCCTATCAAGTTTAAGCTGTTGTCCGGATTTAAGCGCAGTCACGGCACGATCCAGCAGGTCCATATAAAGGCCATAACCTATTTCCTGAATTTGTCCACTTTGTCCTTCGCCCAAAATCTCTCCTGCCCCGCGAATCTCCAGGTCATAAGTTGCCAGGGTAAAACCAACTCCTAATTCTTCCAGAGCCTCAATCGCCTCCAGTCTTTTTACAGCATCCGCCGTCATCTGCCTCTTTTCAGGGACGATAAGATAGGCATAGGCCTGATGATGTGAACGTCCAACACGACCTCTCAGCTGATAGAGTTGTGCCAATCCAAATTTATCAGCACGATTGATAATGATAGTATTGGCACTTGGCACATCGATGCCTGTTTCAATGATGGTCGTACAAACCAGAACATTAAAACGTCGATGATAAAAATCCAGCATGACCTGCTCAAGTACTTTTTCCGGCATCTGACCATGTGCTATTCTGACACTTGCTTCTGGTAGAAGCGATTCTACCTGCCTAGCCATTTTTTCTATTGTTTCAACTTTATTATGTAACACGTAAACCTGACCACCACGTTTGATTTCACGCAGAAGTGCTTCTTTCAAAAGTGCATCATTCCATTCGCGCACAAATGTTTTTACTGCCAATCTTTTTGCTGGGGGTGTCGCGATGATTGAAAACTCGCGCAAGTCAGACAATGCCATATTCAATGTGCGTGGGATTGGGGTTGCCGTGAGTGTCAGGACGTCAATCTCTGCTCGAATTGCTTTAAACTTTTCCTTCTGTCTTACACCAAAGCGATGTTCCTCATCAATAATCAATAAGCCCAATCGGGCAAAATCGATCTTCCCTTGAATCAACTTGTGTGTGCCAATAACGATATCGACTGTACCATCTTCAATTCCTTTAATAGCCTTATCCTGTTCCTTGCCTGTGCGGAATCGTGATAATAATTCGACACGTACAGGCCAGTCAGCAAACCTGTCTATAAAATTTTGATAATGTTGCTGTGCCAGTAATGTTGTGGGCACAAGGATGGCGACCTGTTTGCTATTTTGTACTGCGATAAACGAAGCACGCATGGCCACTTCCGTTTTCCCAAATCCTGCATCACCACATATCAGGCGATCCATGGGTTTCCCCTGAGTCATATCATCAATGACTGCCGAGATAGCGTCCATTTGTCCCGGTGTTTCTTCAAAGGGAAATGATTGCACAAAAGCACGATAAGCATCTTCATCAAGTTCAAAATTAAAACCAGAACGTGCTGCACGCTGTGCATGCAATTCCAGTAGTTCGGCAGCAACATCATATACGCGTTTGGCGGCCTTACGTCTTGCCTTTTCCCATTGACCACTGCCTAAACGATGAAGTGGCGCATGTTCTGGATCGGCCCCGGTGAAACGACTGATTAAATCAAGTGTAGAAACGGGCACATAAAGTTTGTCACCTTCAGCATATTCGATGAAAATGAACTCAGCAGGGATATCTCCTACATCCAGGGTAATTAAACCCTGATAACGACCAACACCATGTTCCTCATGAACCACTGGTGCACCTAGAGTCAACTCTGTCAGATTACGGATGATGTATTCTGAATCCTGCTGCTTACGTTTACGCAATCGACGTTGCATCACGCGTTCACCAAATAATTGCTCTTCACTGACAATGGCAATTCTAGGGGTATCCAGTTGCGCCCCTTGCTCCAGAGGAGCAACGGTTAATCCCAGACGCTCTTTACCATGCAGAAATTCGGACCAATCAGCATATTGCACAGGTTTAATCTGATGTTGCTGGAACAGGTCTAGTAAGGTTTCTCTTCTGCCCGCCGATTCTGCGACCAATAAAATTCTCCCTTCAAAACCACTGATAAATCGCTTGAAAATCAATAACGGTTGTGCAGAACGAGCATCAATCGTCAGTCTTGCTGGCAAGGTTGTATCATAATTGCTGGTTCCAGCACGCTCATCCTGCTCCATATGTGATATGTGGATCTTATGGTAGTTTTTTGTTCTGCTTAACAAGTCATGGGGATTGAGAAACATCTCTCTGGGCGGCAATACTGGACGTTCTACATCATGTTTTGTTTGCTCATAACGTGTTTCGATGTCCTGCCAAAATGATTCTGAAACATCAATGACATCTTCATCAAAAATGGTGATGCAATTATCCGGCAGATAATCAAATAAGGTATTGGATTCTTCATAAAATAATGGCAAATAATACTCAATTCCTGCTGGTGCAATTCCTTGGCTAACATCGCGATAGACTGGACATTGGTTAGGGTTACCTTCAAATCGTGATCGCCAATTTGATCTGAAGCGGGCAATCCCTTCATCAATCAAGGGCACTTCCCTTGCTGGTAGTATTCTGATTTCCTCTACCTTATCCAGTGAACGCTGGGTTTCAGGATCGAATGTTCTGATACTGTCTATTTCGTCATCGAACAAATCTATCCGGTAGGGTTGCGTTACCCCCATGGGGTACAAATCAATCAATGAACCGCGAACTGCTACATCTCCATGCTCAATGACTTGTGTGACAAACGTATATCCACCTTCATTCAATTGTTTCCTGAATACATCAACATCGAGTTGCTGTCCTTTTTTCAAATTCAGGCTATGTGATAACAGGAATTCTTTTGGCATCAGACGATGCATTAGTGTGGTGACGGGAACAACCAGAATACCTTCCTTCAAGGTCGGTAGGGCGGTCAGAGTCGCCAGCCTTTCTGAAATAATATCCTGATAGGGTGAAAACATATCGTAAGGCAATGTTTCCCAGTCAGGAAAAGACAGGAGGCTGAAAGTTTTACTCTCATCAAGATAAAAGCGAAGCTCTTCTGTCAATCTGCTTGCTGAGAGTGAGTCTCCCGTCATAATAACAATGGGAGCTTCTGCAATACGAACTAATCGACTAATAGCCAATGCTTTACTACTACCGTAGAGCCTACCCCAGAAACTTTTTTCGCCCGCCCTGAATGAACATTCGGGCTGGAATGCACTTGCACGATTACTATCAGACATCAAATGCTATACGGCCATACTTGTGGCGCAAATTTCTGCCTCAATATTCTTTAGCACCTGTACTGGATCTGCTGCTTGTGTGATTGGTCTTCCTATCACCAGATAATCGCTCCCTGCATTGATGGCTTGACTGGGTGTCATGACACGTTCCTGATCATTATTATCGGAACCAGCTGGACGAATACCGGGAGTGACTAACTTGAACTCTTTATTTAGATTGTTTCGTAACATCTGTACTTCTTGTGCAGAACATACCACGCCATCAAGGCCAGTATCAGATACTAACTGCGCCAGTCTCATCACCTGTTCTTCAACAGAACATTGATAACCCAATTCTTTTAAATCTTCTTCATTCATGCTGGTAAGCATGGTCACGCCAATCAGTAAGGGACGATGTGATTTTTTTTCAAGTTCCTCTCGGGCAAGTGACATCATTTGTGTTCCACCACTTGCGTGCATATTGACCATCCAGACACCTAAATCCGCAGCAACTGCACATGCCTTTGCTACGGTGGTGGGGATATCGTGATATTTCAAATCAAGAAATACATCAAAACCTTTGCCGATCAATTCCTCGACCAAGACCGGCCCTGCTTTTGTGAACAGTTCTTTGCCTACTTTCAGTCGGCATAAAGCAGGCTGCAGTTTTTCAACAAACTCCAGAGCCTGTTTCGGTTCAGAAAAATCCAGAGGAACAATAATACGTGAGTTACTCACCTTCTACTCCCCTTCTACACCATGGATAGGCTTAACCGTGTTCCAGTTTTTACAACTCGGACATTGCCAGTGCAATGCCTTGGCATCGAAGCCACAATGGTTACATTGATAAATTGGCCGATCCTCAAGCAATTTACCTGTCAAATCCTTGATTGTCATCAGATCATCTTTTGCCTTACCTTTAGCCGGGATAAGAGCGTATTCAATCAGTCGATCAACACCACGCACAGTAGGTCTTTTCTTGAGTTCTGTTGTGATATATTTTATTGCTTTTTCTTCACCATCCTGTTCAGCAATTAATTCAACAAGCATTATCATTGGTGTGATCCCGCCATGTGTGTCGACGATGGTGCGTAAATAATCTCTGAATTCATCCAGTTTTTCCAGCTGCCTGTAACATTCAAGCAACGGAGAAACTGCTTCTGGAATGTATTCTGCATCTTGCCTTTCAACACGTTTGTATACTCGTATGGCTTGCTTGTACTTACCTTCTTCTTTAAGGATATCCGCTTCGATCAAACTTGCACGGACACAGTTTGCATCAATATTAATTGCTTTTCTTAGTAGTTCACGTGCGCTTCTATATTGCCCATGGATCATTAATTCACATGCTTGTTCACAATAAAAATGGGCGATATTTTTTTTCAATGAACGGCCCGAGGATAATTCCAGTCGGCGTGCCGTCTTAATCGCATTTTCCCAATCTTTTTCCTGCTGATAGATATCCAGTAATTCGGTAAACGCAGCAACTGAATACAGACCAATTTCCACTAACTCAATAAACAAACTTTCCGCGCGATCAAATAATCCTGATCTCATATAATCCATACCGAGTTCGAGTAATGCCAATGCGCGTTGTTCTCTGTTTAAATTTGGTCTGGCAATTAAATTTTGATGAATACGAATCGCACGATCAACCTCTCCTCGACGCCGGAATAAATTTCCCAATGCAAGGTGTGTTTCTACCGTTTCACTGTCTACTTCAAGCATTTTGATAAAGACTTCAATTGCCTTGTCTGGCTGCTCATTTAAAACGTAATTCAGACCTTTAAAATATTCAGGATGTAATCTGTCTTTAAAGGAAGTGCCCAAAGATGTATTACTGCGCCTACCATACAACCATCCACTAAATGCAGCGACTGGTAATAACCAGATAATGATCATCCAGTTTATTTCCATTAATGCGTATCCTTCATTGGCATGACCCTGAGATTATCAAGCTCCTTTTCAGAGAGTTTCCCCTGTTTCTCTAGCCTGGATATTCTATGTTTCAAACTGATAATCTTTGGAAGCCATGCCAACACGCCTAACAATGCTCCGATACCGAGAGAAATAAAAAGTAAAAGTGATAGCGAAATATCCTTGCTGGCGACGAGATAGTTGAAGGTAATCATCTGATTATTTTTCAGAAAAAATACCAACGATACGATAAATACCAACAGAAAAAGGATAATGTAAAAATATTTTTTAATTGTTTGAGACATATGCTCTCTTCTCATATTGAGTATGTGATACCCAAACTACTTGGAAATGCAGGTTTCAGCAAGGTGAACAGTAATCCTATTCAAGGCATAAGGCCGAAGAACTAGTCACTCTAGTTCAAGGTTTTATAACA
>CAYRXP010000029.1:11774-12458 GCA_964428145.1 uncultured Enterobacteriaceae bacterium | reverse complement strand
CTTTTATCTCTTCTTTGCTCGCCCCTTCAGCGACGGTGACCAACTTATCCTTCTTTGTCATGATATTCCGGATCGGGTCGCCGAGTCGTGTTTCAAAACGCATGTCTCGGCTGGTGACAATCCCGATCAAATCTTCACCATCCACGACTGGTAGACCGGATATTTTGTAATGCCGAGTCAAATCTAGCACTTTTTGGATCGTTGTATCTGGCGAAACGGTTAAAGGGTCTTTAACCACACCACTCTCGTGTTTCTTCACCAGGCGAACTTGCTTGGCTTGTGCTTCCGGACTCATGTTCTTATGAATGATGCCAATGCCCCCTTCCTGGGCTAAAGCAATCGCCAGACGGGATTCTGTGACGGTGTCCATTGCGGCTGACAGCAGAGGAATGTTGAGTGTTATTTCCCTTGTCAGGCGGGCGGCTAGATCAACTTCCCGGGGTAAGACCTCTGAGAAGGCGGGCACTAATAGGACATCATCAAAGGTAAGGGCTTGCTCGATTAATCTCATATTTCAATTATTAGCATAGCTTAACTATCTGATTTAAAGATAAAAATAGCCGCGCATTATAACGCCAGGCAGCCAAATGGTAAATCACTGTTTGTTTTGCCAGCCGGCGCATCTTTACGTAGCATTGGAGTATGAGTGATATTTCTGACAATCAGCGAGACATCTACAACGTC
>CAYRXP010000029.1:0-11764 GCA_964428145.1 uncultured Enterobacteriaceae bacterium | reverse complement strand
CGGGCGGTACTGGAAGGCAGTTTCCCAAGCATCTGGTTACAGGGGGAAATTTCAAATTTTGCCCGCCCTGCCTCAGGTCATATGTATCTTACCCTGAAGGATATCCACTCCCAGGTGCGCTGCGCCATGTTCAAAAACAAAAATCGCTTCCTTAAATTTGAACCGGAAAATGGTGTTGAAGTGCTTGTACGCGCAAACGTTAGTCTTTATGAAGGGCGCGGCGAATTTCAATTAATTATTGAGCACATGGAACTAGCAGGTGAAGGGGGTCTTCAGCGTGCATATGAAGAGCTGAAGCAAAAATTATTTATGGAGGGTCTATTTGAGGAAGAACACAAGCAGCCCCTTCCGAATATGCCCCGGACAATTGGTGTCATTACTTCGCCCACAGGCGCTGCTATTCGAGATATCTTAAGTGTCCTCAAACGCCGTTATCCCGCAGGAAATATTATTATTTATCCCGTGGCTGTTCAGGGCGAAGGATCAGCAGAACAGATCACAACCATGCTCAGGACCGCGGAAAAAAGAAATGAATGTGATGTCCTTATACTTTCACGTGGAGGTGGTTCGATTGAAGATCTCTGGGCATTTAATAATGAAACATTGGCCAGAGCCATTTTTGACTGTTCACTTCCTGTCGTCTCAGGCATCGGTCATGAGATTGATTTCACCATTGCAGACTTCGTTGTTGATCAGCGTGCGGCCACACCTTCTGCCGCAGCTGAATTAGCATGCCCCGATCAACTGCACATTAAAAAAACAGTTTCTCTTCAACAAACGAGGTTAACTCAGTTTCTTCAGATTAAACTTAATCATCTTAAGGACAATATTTTATATTTGGAAAAACGTCTGCCACATCCAGCAACACAGCTACAAAATAATGCGCAAAGACTTGATGGCCTGTCCGTACGAATGAGTCACTCGATAGAATCAGTATTTATAGAACAAAACAATAGATTGCACGAACAACTCATTACTTTAAATAAACACAGCCCCTTACAGAAATTACAGATTTATATAGAACGATGTGGGCAATTGCATCAGCGTTTTCATCAGGCTGCAAATACTCTTTGGCGAGATTTAGATTCGAAATTAAAAATAACAGTAAGGGCATTGAATACGGTGAGTCCCCTGGCCACGCTAAACAGAGGTTATGCTATCGTGCAGAAATATGATGACCAGCAAATCATTCGTGACGCCGGGCAACTTAGCTCAGGAGATGAGGTATTAACACGTTTTTCTCATGGTCAGGCCAGGTGCACGGTGAACGAGATTTTTAAGCGCAGTGACTATGAAAAAGATGTATAACGGCCGTTGTTTTCGTCCTTTTATTATTACATTTATCTTTTCAATGTTTATCTGCTCGAGTGCATCAGCAAAAATCATTTCCGATAAGCATGGCATCCCTGAAGATGCCAATTTTCCTGGTGGGATGGCTGTTATTAATCTCAACCACAATGAGAGACCAATGGCCTGGTACAATAAAAAACAAGTCATGGTCATTGGCCACCCTGGTCACTGGAAAGCGATAGTTGGCATTCCGCTGGATGCGGAAACGGGACGGCATCAAATAAATATAAAAAATTCAGATGGCCAAGCAAGCTATGATTTCAATGTCAAAGATAAGGAATATCAATCTCAATATCTGACTGTTCAGAACAAACGCCATGTCAATCCAGACACAATGGACTTGGAACGCATACATCGCGAGCAAGATAAAATACAAAAAGCAAAAGCAAACTGGCGTGATATTGATACCGTACCGTTTAAATTTTCACAACCAGTGGCAGGGACGATCAGCAGTCAGTTTGGTTTACGTCGTTTCTTTAACGGCGAAGCACGCCGTCCACATAGTGGATTAGATATCGCTGCTGCTGAAGGAGCGCCTGTTCACGTGCCAGCTAACGGCAAAGTCATAAATACAGGTTTATATTTTTTTAACGGCAACACAGTTTTTATTGACCACGGTCAGGGCCTGATCACGATGTACTGTCATCTGAGCAAGATTGATGTTGAAGAAGGTCAGGCCATCAAACGAGGTAACATTTTAGGCAGAGTTGGCAAAACAGGTCGCGTCACTGGCGCACATTTGCACTGGAGTGTTATTCTTAACCAAACGATGGTCGACCCCGCACTATTTATCAAAGAACAAAGTAGTCAAAAGTAAGATGATCCTGCTATTTTTTGGAAAAAATTGGAGAACAATTATTCTAATACCTCAGAACGGGTAAGCTAGAACTGTTTACCGGCAGCCTGTAGATCAGCATGATAGGAAGAACGTACCATCGGACCACTGGCAACATTCTGGAATCCCAGGCTTTCTGCATAGACACCCAATTCTACAAACTCATCAGGAGTAACAAAACGTTCTACCTGTAGGTGATAGCGGCTTGGTTGCAAATACTGCCCCAAGGTTAACATATCGCAATTATGTGCCCGTAGATCTTGTAATACCTGTTTGACCTCATCGATGGTTTCTCCCAAACCCAGCATCAATCCTGATTTACCTGGAAGCTCTGGATGTTGTGCCTTGAAATTTTTAATCAATTGCAATGACCAGCTGTAGTCTGCACCGGGTCTTGCCTTTCTGTATAAACGTTTAACCGTTTCAAGATTGTGATTAAAAACATCGGGAGGACACTCTGCTAATTTGGATAAGGCAATATCCATACGTCGCCGGAAATCCGGCACCAAAATTTCAATTTTAACTTCAGGTGTTCTGCTTCGTATCGCCCCGATACATGCAGAAAAATGACCAGCACCCCCATCTTTCAGATCATCGCGATCGACAGAGGTAATCACGACGTATTTTAGTTTCATTTTCTCAACAGCTTGTGCAAGGTGTTCCGGTTCATTTATATCCAGCGGTTTCGGACGACCATGAGCTACATTACAGAATGGACAGCGTCGGGTACAGACATCTCCCATAATCATAAACGTCGCCGTGCCATGAGAAAAACATTCGCCAAGATTGGGACAGGCCGCTTCTTCACAAACCGTATGTAAATTTTGCTCACGAAGTAAGGACTTAAGTTGTGTTACTTCCTTGCCAGTCGGGGCCTTAGCCCTTATCCATAAGGGTTTACGCGTTGGCTTGCCTTCCATCGGAATTACCTTGATGGGTATTTTTGCTGTCTTTAATTTTCCTCGTTGATCCCGAGAGGGCCCTTGCTGTGTTTCACTTGTCTGAGCTTCTCTGGTCTGAATTTCTGTGGGCATGATCTATTTTAACCTGTTTAAGCTGCCTGATCTGAGCAGGCTTCATTGATGACGCTGACATCTTTTTCAGAATACTCCATTTGTTCTAATAAATGCGGCAATAGATTCTTTGCTACCTGCGTCAGGTCTTCGTCAATACCAAAGGCTTTCATCTGTGTTATTTCAAGTTCTGGAAATCCACAAGGGTGAATACCTTTATAGGGTGCTAAATCCATATCCACATTAATGGAGAGGCCATGATAACTACATCCTCGTCGTATTCTGATACCCAGTGCTGAAATTTTCCTATGATTCACATAGACACCCGGTGCACCCTCTCGAAGTATGGCCTCTATGCCATAGCCATGTAGCATATCAATCACCGACTGTTCCATGCGATGGACAAAGTCCTTTACGCCGATTGCTTTACGCTTGATATCCATTAATAAATAAACCATGAGCTGTCCTGGGCCATGGTAAGTGATCTGTCCACCTCGATCTGTTTCAATCACCGGAATATTGCCTGTGTCAATAATGTGATGACTTTGGCCATTCAATCCAAGTGTATACACGGATGGGTGTTGTAGACACCATATTTCATCTGTTGTTTTGGAATTTCGGTTATCAGTAAAACGAGACATTGCTGCATATATCTCGTCGTAACGACAAAAGCCTTTTGTCCTGATAATCAATTCTGGAGTCATTTTTAAAACGCCATCAAGACACGTTCATGCGCGGTCAATTCCAAATAGATATTATCAAGCTGTTCCTTGCTTTGTGCCTCGATCGTCACTGTGACTGAAATGTATTTACCTTTACGACTTGGTTTTGTTGAAACCCCGCCCTCGGTAACATCAGGATAGTGCTTTCGCACAATTTCCATGATCAATATATCAAAATCATCCGTCGCAATGCCCATCGCCTTGATGGGAAATTTACAGGGAAATTTCATCAGGGAGGTTTCTTTATTAGCTTCTTTTTTTTCTTCTTGACTCATTCTCATTATTCCAGCGGGTGGTCATAGACACATTCCATACACTTATTTCTTACTCATGTCCATGTATAGTATTAATATAAACCAATATAGCCGATATCAAAAGCCCCGAAGCAGGAGAAATCCTTGGGTTAGGATGATACAACACCGTTCGTAGTCTTAGGGCATCATCGCAAAGATCGTATTGGATGTTATAATCCGCATAGGTAATTTGATCACTTTGGTTACAGACAATTTTTATAGGCGAATAAAGGGGAATGAAGATGGATATTAAAAACAACGTCAAAAATACAGATACCTGGCTCAGAGGATTCTTTATTCTGATTTTTGGTGTGATTTTTTATTTCCTGTATGGATTGATCTGGTTACTGATTATCTTTCAATTTGTAACCAAGGTCATCACGGGTGGGTTGAACAATAATCTTGAACAATGGAGCACCAGAATGACGTGTTATGCCATGCAGATTCTGAGTTACATTACATTTCAATCTGAAGAACGCCCATTTCCTTTCAGCCCATTCCCGGAGGGAAATGTTGAAGCACAACAAGCGGAAGCAGAAGCAGAAGATAAGGCACCTAAAAAAGTGACAAAAAAGGAAAAAACAACAAGTGATAAGGACAAAAATTAAAACGATTTTTAGATCCACCCTGAGTCATCACATCGCCGCTGCATTGAACTTCAGACAACAATATTGTGCAGTGCATGATGAAGGGCGTCTGCGCACAATACTTGTGTAAACACGTGGATCCACATACAGGGGAAGAATATTTTGTCTATTCCTGTTAAAAGCAGGATCAGGATTTGGACAAGGTAGATTTCCCCAATCTAAGTGCACGACTCAGACAAAATACAGTAAAGGAGAGATTATCCAGTATGTGGCTTGATTATTTGCTCGAATCACAGATCTGAACCAGTTCATTCCTTACCCAGTTCACATTTTTCTTTAATAAATTGTGACACCGCTAGCAGTTTTTCCAAAAACCATTGAAATTATGCCTGTAAACACTCATATTCTGAGAACATTGATGAAAAGAATGAAATCATTTTTTCACACGAATATAATGGACAATGGTAAATAATGAGCTAACCCTGATTTAGGTAACCCAGAGAAAAAAACAATGACAGTTTCACTAGACGACCCAGAATTATTACACAGCATTCCTCTATTCAAATCACTCAGTGATGACGATTTGCTAGATATAATTAATTCCCCAGAAAATGGTATCGAGGACTATGATCAGCGGGAGATCATCGTGCGAGAAGCCGAAGTTGGAGACTGCATGTACATCGTTTTAGATGGCTTCGTTGAGGTCACTATCCGTAGTAGTTCTTCAGATCGCGAAGTTGGTATCGCGACATTACGACCAGGTGATTTCTTTGGAGAACAATCACTGTTGCCCTGTGGATCTGGCAGAAGAAATGCTAGTGTCAGGGCGCTTCATGGGGCAAAAGTTTTTCGCATCGATAAAAAATACGTACTCCTAAGTATCAAGCGTGATGATGAAGACATTGATGATTCCGATTCCGAAGATACAACCGTCATAAATGCAAAGTTTGAACCTGATGAAGTCCGTGACTTAATTATGGACATGCGTCTGTTTAAACATCTTAATAATCAGGAACTCGCAACCATCAGGGACTGGACTGAAGTTGTCTCATTTGGACCTGGTGATTTTGTCGTCAAGAAATTTCAGAAAGGCGAACACCTCTTTGTTGTCCTCGATGGTACTGTTGAAGTATTCACTTTGGATGATGATGGCGAGGTCATCGTTCTTGCCGAACTAAATGCCGGAGAATTCTTTGGGGAACAAGCACTCATGCCTGACAACAAAGGCAAACGTAATGCTTTTGTCAGGGCAAACGATAAAACAAGAATGATAAAAATACCCAAGGAATATTTCAGGTTGATACTTTCCCGAGACAAGGAGATTGAAGCCCAACTGAGGGCGCTTCACGATAGCCGCTAATTTTCATTCCTACAGCATTTGATTGTTACCCTTGTCAGATAGGTAACAATGGCATTTAACTGCCATTATTAATTGCTGACCTCATTATTCTCAAATTATTCGCTTTAACGCTATAGCTGTTACAATATTTTTGTGAAAGCATTAAAAATTTCAAACCTTAAAAAAACCTACCGGGGAGGCCTTCAGGCTCTAAAGGGAATAGATCTTGAAGTTGATGAAGGGGATTTCTTTGCTCTGCTTGGACCGAATGGTGCAGGCAAATCAACGACCATTGGTATCATCACGTCTCTGGTAAACAAAACTGAAGGCATAATTAGTGTTTTTGATCTTGACATTGATTCTCATTCTGTTGAAGCAAAATCATTAATTGGTGTAGCGCCCCAGGAAGTTAATTTTTCACAATTCGAAAATCCGCTCGAGATTTTACTCAATCAGGCCGGATATTACGGCATAAACCGAAAGACCGCATATGGCCGCGCTGAAAAGTATCTACACAAGCTAGGGCTATGGGGTAAACGAAATGATCCATCGCGTACATTATCAGGTGGGTTCAAACGTAGATTAATGATCGCTCGTGCCTTAGTCCATGAACCAAAATTACTCATACTTGATGAACCGACTGCCGGGGTTGATGTCGAGTTACGGCGCTCAATGTGGGATTTTCTGATTGATATAAATAAACATGGCACCACCATTGTTTTAACAACACATTATCTGGAAGAAGCGGAAAATCTTTGTAAAAACGTAGCCATTATTGATAAAGGAAATATCATCGAGAATACATCGGTAAGATCGCTACTATCAAAACTGGATATTGAGACATTTATTTTTGATCTAAAAGTACCCCAGACAACCCGCCCGAAAATTAGTAATTATGTTTGCCACATGCTCGATCAATCAACATTACAAATCGATATCTCCAAACAACAAGGACTTAATAACTTATTCAAACAGTTTTCTGCCCAGGACATTGAAATACTCAGCATGCGTAATAAATACAACCGGCTTGAAGAATTGTTTATTAGCCTTCTGGAAGACAACAGTACTGATAAATAAACTTGAAGCTCTTATCAATTTATTCATGAATACTAATTTATATCTAACTGCATTTAAAACCATTGTTATCAAGGAGGTAAATCGATTTGCCCGGATCTGGGTTCAAACTATTTTACCTCCTGCAGTCAGCATGACACTTTATTTCGTAATATTTGGCAACCTGATAGGACCACGTATCGGCTCAATGGATGGCTTTGATTATATCCAATATATCGCACCCGGTATTATTATGATGTCTATCATCAATAGTGCTTATGCTAATGTTGTATCGTCTTTCTTTGGGGCAAAGTTTCAACGGCACATTGAGGAAATGCTGGTTGCACCAATCCCCAATCTCGTCATACTCAGCGGCTATATCACGGGTGGGGTTGCTCGAGGCATGATGGTGGGATTTGTTGTCACTCTGGTTGCTCTGTTTTTTACCGAACTGCATATTGAACATCCAGTGATTGTAGTTACTGTCGTGCTACTCACATCGATTCTTTTTTCCCTTGCAGGATTTATCAACGGAATTTTTGCCAAGAAATTTGATGACATTGCCATCATTCCATCTTTTGTGCTCACCCCACTAATTTATCTTGGCGGCGTCTTTTATTCCATCAATTTATTGCCTGAAATCTGGCAATTGATTTCGAAGTTTAATCCGATCTTGTACATGGTCAATGCATTTCGTTATGGCATGCTTGGTGTATCAGATATTAACATTCAAACTGCGTTTGCAATCATAATAATATTCAATGTCGTACTTTTCAGTTTATGCCTTTATTTATTAAACAAAGGGATTGGGATTAAAAGCTAGAGGCAGGCGTCCTCCTGTATAAAAATGACAGATAACAACAACGGCTATTCCCCTCGATAGACGCATCCCGAAGTACAGGTTTCCTTAACAATAATTTTCTTTAGCTGTGGCAAGCTGGGTAATAGATTTTGCCATATCCATTGCGCCAGATTCTCGCTGGTAGGATTCTCTAAACCCTCAATATCATTTAGATAATGATGATCCAGTTTCTCGAAAACAGGATTGAAACTATTTTTTATCTGGTCGAAATCCATTACCCAGCCCTGTTCCGGATCAACATCACCTTCAACATAGACTTCTATCCTGAAAGAATGGCCGTGTAATCTTTTACATTTATGACCTTCAGGAACATTAGGCAACAGGTGTGCTGCCTCGATTGTAAATTCCTTGTATATATCCATTGCCAAACTATCTCTTTATTTTCTCAAGCTAATTTTTATCAGTCGATTCATCAAACAACATTTGTCATGCCAGTTTTAAATGCCTGATAAATTTCGGATGCTTGTTGCCATACTTCACCAGGACGACCCGTCCCGACAGGATTGTTATCTAGCCTTGTCACAGGCACTATTTCCCACGTGGAACTGGTAATCCATATTTCATCAGCCTGTTTTAACTCGATCTCCATGATTGCAAGCTCTTCACAGGGAATGCCTGATTCGGTTAATAAATCAACAACGAGATCTCTTGTGATCCCCGGTAGCAAGCTACCATCTTTTGGCGGGGTTTTCACAATACCATTTTTGACAATAAATACGTTACTTGCCGCACCCTCTGTTATATAACCATCTTTGACCAATATTGCTTCAGTTGCACCCGCATCCCTTGCTTTATGTCGTAGCATAACACTGGGCAGTAAAGTGATGGCCTTGATATGACAATATTTCCATCTTATATCTTCTTCTATGATTGCTGATATCCCTGCAGAGTGATCGTATTCAGGTAAGGGCCTGCACATTGCAAATACGGTTTGTTTGGTAGCAATATCGATTGTGTGATCCCTTTCTGAAATTCCTCTGGTTACTTGCATATATAAAGACAGATCATTCCCAGTATTCATACCTGAATTCTTTTCAATCAATTCGCGCAATATTTCCTGCCACTGTTCCAACGCATAAGGCCTGTCTATATAAACCTCATCAAGGCTATTATTCAGTCTCTCAAGATGTTCCCTCATTCTGAAAATATGGCCTTCATAGACAGGGATCACCTCATAAACGCCATCACCAAATGTAAATCCACGATCCAGAACGGAGATTTTTGCGTCTTCAATCGGTAAATATTGACCATTAAGATAAACAATATAAGACATGACAGATTTACTCAAAGAGTAATAAAAAATTATCCTTTAAACGAACGATAACACTACCTTCATTAACAGACTGTAATGCAATTAATTTTGCATCAGCGATATCTTCATCAGCAAGAGTGATTTTCAGATTTCCTAGCACATTGCCCCTGTTTACAGGTGCTATGTATTTTTTTGATAGATTAAATTCTGTCCTTAGCTGATTTTTCTGTCCCCTGGGAAAGGTTACGTGTAGATCGGCATCTAACCCAAGAACCAATTCCTCTGTATCGCCTTTCCATATTTTCACGGAAGTAATATTTTCATTTGCACCATATAGTTTCTGTGTCTCATAGAACCGGAAGCCATAACCAAGTAATGACTGAGTCGCTTTCGCCCTTGCACCTTCACTTTCAGAACCCATCACCACAGAGATAAGCCGCATATTTTCCTTTTTTGCCGATGCCACTAGGCAAAAACCTGCAGCCTCCGTGTGACCTGTTTTAATCCCATCTACATCTGGATCACGCCAAAGTAACTTATTCCTGTTTTGTTGGGTTATTTTGTTGAACGTGAATTCCTTTACAGAATGTAAGGCATATATCTCGGAACCATCCCTGATTAGGGCATCTGCAAGAATTGCCATATCTTTTGCTGTCGTATAATGCTGTTCATCTGGTAAGCCTGTACTATTCATAAAATGACTGTTTGACATACCCAGCTTACTTGCATATTGATTCATAAGTTCTACAAATACTTCTTCACTGCCAGATACATGTTCAGCCAGAGCGACACTGGCATCGTTCCCAGATTGAATGATGATACCCTTCAATAGATCACCAACGGATACTTTTTTATTCACTTCAATAAACATGCGTGAACCGGGCATCTTCCAGGCCTTTTTACTCACCAATACTTCATCATCCAGTGTGATCCTGCCTGATCCCAACTCGTTTGAAACAACATGGACGGTCATCATCTTGGTTAGGCTTGCCGGCGACATTTTCTGATCAATATTCTTCGAAGCAAGAATTTTCCCACTATCAAAGTCCTGAAGAAGATATGCATTCGCCTTAATGCCTGGAGGCGCAGGAATTGCAGTCACACCAGCGTAAATAAGGCTGCTGAAGAATAATTGTCCAAGCAGGACTATTAATTTTTTTTTCATCATAGAAATTTAATTTACATCCTTACAAGTTATTGCATATTAATGTTTTAGTTAACGACGATATGGTGTTCAGGTTCATCAAGCTGGATTAATTGCTGAACTATCTTATCTGCAATAACCACATCTGAGAGTGGCCCTATTCTCACTCTGTAAATTGTTCTGTTATCAATCATCACTTGGCTTATTTTCACCAGTGTGTTGCCGATAAAATTTAATTTTCTACGTAAACTTTCCGCATTATCTAACTCAGAAAAGGCCCCCACTTGTATGAAAAAATCACCCGGCGAATATTCAGGCGAGATAGTTTCAACGGGAGCACCCCTTCCTCCAGAAGCATATCCTGGCTGCACAACGCGTATTTTTACTAACGCGGTCCCTTTGGCAACAACATCGAGTTTTGTTGCGGCGACATAGGACAGATCGATAATCCTGTTTTCATGAAAGGGGCCTCTGTCATTCACCTTTACAACTACTTTTTTACCATTTCTCAAATTGGTTACTTCAACATAAGCAGGCAAAATTAATGTTTTATGCGCTGCTGTCATTGCATACATATCATAGCTCTCACCGGACGATGTCCGCTTACCGTGAAATTTTTTGCCATACCATGAGGCAATTCCCTGCTGGCTAAAGCCTCTATTGTCATTCATCACATAGTAACGCTTACCGAAGACAACATATGATTTTGGATTTCCATATTTACTTTTTGTTTCCGATTTTGGTATAGCATCGGGGATAGATGAAAAATCCGCAGGTTTAGTGGGAGCGCTATCACGCTCGACAGTAATATATGAACACCCAGCCATTGTCACAACGATGAATGCCAAAAAGATTAATAGTGGACAAATATGCCTATACAGAGTTGGTCTGAATAAACCCTTATTAAACGTTTTATTTTTCAACAGCAGTTTCTTTCTCGTATTCTGTTTTAATTGATTCAGATAGCTGATATACGGCCATGGCATACAATGCGCTGTGATTATAACGTGTAATGACATAAAAGTTATGTAGTCCAAGCCAGTAATCGTCCCGATCCTTTTGCTCAAATTTCAAAACTTTTAGCAAAGCAGTTTCCGGGACATCCTGATCAATAATAATGCCATATTTTTTCAAATCATCCGGCCCGATATGTGGTTTTAAGTCGCTATTTATTATTTCATTCACCCTACTCCCTGTGATACTGACAGGGAACGTAACCATCTGGCCTGTTTTCCAGCCATGACGATTAAAATAATTCGCAACACTGCCGATTGCATCGACCGGATTTAGCCATAGATCCTTCTTTCCGTCTGT
>CAYRXP010000028.1:0-12468 GCA_964428145.1 uncultured Enterobacteriaceae bacterium | reverse complement strand
GTCCACATCAGGCAAAACAAAATAAAGTCGTCTATTCATGTCGCATCTCCATAGTGCCAGCGGGGGAATTACAAAATGTAAATCCCGCTTACTTACGTAAAAAGTATAGGCTGTTATTCGTGACCTTATAGGTAAATTAAACGAAGATTGAGGAGGCAATATCAACAAAAATTGCTATGTTTTTGAATATAGGTAAAAAATATAATTATTAATGAAACATCTATTAAATCCATCTCCTGTTCATAACCAATTTAATTGATCCTGCTTGGTTTACTAGAGCCCATGATAAACAGTCAATATCATCAATGATCAATAATAATTGAAGCGGCTGCAGGTCAATCAAGCGATTATTACCCCGGGCATTCCGTCATCATGGTATGACTGGCCAGGATTTCCAGGTCAAACTTTTCCATGTGGGGCAGGTTACCTAAAAGTGGCGCACTGATTCGTGCCTGAAGCGTCATCATGGTTTCCTCAAGAAATGCATAATCCGGATCAAGCTGGCTGGTCATCCAACCACATAAATTAACTTCGTCCGCCTGAATAGCTCTAACCGTAGACAGGGCATGATTTATACAGCCCAGACGCAGACCAATAATGAGTATCACCTGCAAATCAAGGCGTTTAACCAGGTCTGCCAGCATGTCCTCGCTCCCTAGGGGTACACACCAACCCCCAATCCCCTCTACAAGCACGCAGTCGGCACTCTCTTTCAGCAAGTAAAAGTCATCGGCTATTTTTTCAATATCAATCTTTACACCAGCCAGCCCTGCGGCAATGTGCGGGGCTACTGCCTGTTCAAACGCATAAGGATTAACAGTTTTATAATCTAGCGTTTGCGAGGGCCTCTTACTAGACTGTTGAAGAATTTTTACTGCATCATCATTGCGTAGACCGTCTCTAGTTTCCTTGCAACCACAGGCAACCGGCTTCATACCAACGACAACTTTCCCCTTATTTTGCATCGCCTTCATCAGCGCCAATGTCACCCAGGTTTTCCCCACGCCTGTGTCTGTCCCGGTAATGAAATATCCTGGCATCCCTCTCACTTGCCCCGCTTTTTCGGCCTATTCTTTAACGTGCCCTTTAACGACGATATCGGGAAATAAGATTCATTGACCAGATCGCCATAAACATTCCCTGGCACGGTTTCCTGTAATGGTGTCCAGGCATGGCCGTAGACGATTTCATAGGTCGCCGGCAACCGTCCTTCGACCCGGAAGCTCTCATAGGCGGCTATCATATCTTTTATTTTGTTTTTCCCGGTTAAACTTTTACGTCTCTCGATGTCTGCATTGCTGGAGCCCAACACCTTTAAATCTTTCATCAGCGAGAAGCAATCTTCATACGTCATGGTGATATTTTCTACATCCATGACAGGCTCAACAAAGCCTGCACGAACCAAAGCATCGCCCACATCATGCATATCCGTAAACATATTGACGTGAACTCCATCATCCACCGCGGCCCAGCTTGAGCGTAATTCCTTCAAGGTATCAGGGCCCAGGGTGGCAAACAGAAACAGCCCTTGTCTTTTGACTGTGCTTTTGATCTGGGTAAATGCCCTGTCAAGGTCATTACACCATTGCAGCATCAGGCTTGAGAAAAACAATTCCGTCACACTTTTAGCTAGCGGTAATTTTTCAACATCAGCACAGATAAAGTGTTGTTTTGAAAAAAATCGAGAGTCTAGGGATCTTGCCTTACACAACATGTCAAAGGACAAATCCAGTTGAATGACTTCTGCCCCCCGATACATCTTCTTCAATTGTCTAGCGGCACCCCCCGTTCCTGAGCCTGCATCAACAATCACCTTTGGCACTATTCTGACAAGCTGCAGTCTTTCCAACAGGCGTTCAGTAACCATCTTCTGCAACACGGCATGTTCCGCATAATCATTTGCAGACTTGCTGAAGCTTGCGGCTACTTTGTTTTTATCGACCGTCATGATTTACAAAAGACTGCCCATAAGTTTTGTCAAGGCATCTGCTGTTTCCTGAGGGCGTGATAGAAACGGTGCATGGCCTGATTCTGTAATCTCAATGGTGTTGATGTCTGGTCGTATTGATCGTACGGCCTCTGCTGTTGAACGCCTGACCAACACATCGTTTTCACCAAAAATCATCCCGGTCGGACAATGCTGGTTTGCCATAGCCTGGCGCACATCTTCTTTACTTAATAACTCCAAGCCCGCCTGGAGTGTTTCAAGATCCGGTGCTTTGTCTCCCACGCATTTGCTTAGCATGTTTATTGTTTGCCTGGGTTGTTTGTCGCCCATAGCCACCAGGCCTGCAAATTTCTGCAGAGTTTTTATTTTGTCTTTACTGAGCCGGCTTGTCAGTTGATTAAAATCGACAGGCTCAACACCATGTTGCCAATCAGATTTTTTTAAAAAACACGGGCTATTCGCAATAAGCACCAGAGACTTAATATCCTTTCTAACACTGGCTAGTTTCATGGCGATCAAACCACCCAGTGACCAGCCAAGGAGTGTAGAGTTTTTAGGTATGTCTGGATTGATACGCCTCACAATTTGATTAATATCGGCTTTACTGTTGTCAGCAAACACTAATTTTTCAGATGCGCCATAACCTGGTAAATCAATGCTTGTTACACGCCAGCGATCCTCGAGACAGGGAATAAAACTATTCCATATACAACGGCCAAACCCCCAACCATGTATCAGTACGAGGCCTTTTTGCCCGCTCTCTCTCACAACAAGCTGCCCAGCGTTTCCAGTAAACGGTCCACCTGTTCTTCTGTATGTACAGCTGATAATGTGATGCGTAAACGCGCGCTGCCTTCGGGCACTGTTGGTGGCCTGATTGCCGTGATAAGAAACCCTTTATCAAATAAGTTATGACTGATCCGCGATGCATTTTCTGATCCCCCGATCACCAGTGGTTGAATGGCTGTCTCCGACGATAAAAGATTCAACCCCAGGGCGCTGGCACCGGAACAAAAACGTTTCACCAAAGCGCCCAGCTTTTCTCTGCGCCACGATTCACTTTCGAGAACTTCAAGGGACGCGAGCGTTGCACTAACAAGTGCTGGCGGTTGTGCTGTCGTATAAATATACGTCCTGGCAAACTGTATAAGTGTTTCAATGATTGTCTGATCTGCAGCAATAAACGCCCCGGCAGTCCCTAGCGCTTTACCAAATGTTGCAACAAAAATGGGAACGTCCCCGACTGGGATTTCTTTTTCTTCCAGCAAACCACCGCCCGTTTTTCCTAGCACACCAAAACCGTGCGCATCATCAACAACGAGCACAGCGTGATTTACATTACATACGCTGATTAATTCTTTCAGTGGTGCCTTATCGCCGTCCATGCTAAAGACGGCATCAGTAAGGACTAACTTCTCATTAGAAGAAGACTTTTTAAGGGCAAGATCCAGTGAGCCAGGATCGACATGTTGATATCGGTGCAGCCTGGCATTTGATAAACGTGCCGCATCGATGAGAGAAGCGTGGGCCAAGCGATCAAGAAACACCCCATCTGCTCTTCCTGCGAATGTTGTTGCCACGGCCAAGTTTGCCATATAGCCACTTGGAAAGAGCAGGGCTGCCTCTCGTCCTGTTTTCTCTGCGAGCCTTTCCTCGAGCCGCTGGTGTAAATCACATCTGCCACACACCAGTGATGAGGCACCACTTCCAACACCATATTGATCAGCCGTCTTCTTAAACGCTGACACCACCTCTGGATGATTGGCCAAACCAAGGTAATCATTACTACAAAAATTTATCAGTTGACGATTATCAATTTTAACCGTGGATCCCTGGCGCGATACCAACGTGTGTCGTTTGCGAAAAAGATTTTGTTCTCTGCGGCCCTTAAGTTTTTGCTCAAGCCTGTCTACAAAACTATCGCCTCTGAAACTATCTTCCCTAATGCTCTTGTCCTTGGAACTATCGATCTGGGAACTCATTAAAAATTGATTTATAGAAAAGTTTGCTTTACTGCAGCGCATTGATACCAAGACGATCAAATAACAGGCGATCTTTTTCAAGTGCCGGATTGTCCGTCGTCAAAAGTTCTTCACCATAGAAGATGGAGTTTGCTCCGGCCATAAAACAAAGCGCCTGATGTTCATCATTCATTCCTGACCGTCCGGCAGAAAGTCGCACATAAGCGGCTGGCATCATGATCCTTGCGGTTGCAATCATGCGCACCATATCAAAGGGATCAAGATCTTCTACACCAGCCAAAGGTGTACCTTTGACCTTCACCAGCAGGTTAATGGGCACGCTCTCCGGGTGTTTCTCCAGATTGGCTAATGTACATAACATTTCCGCACGATCTGATTCTCCCTCGCCCATACCAATGATGCCGCCAGAACAAACGTTAATACCTGCCTTGCGTACTCTTGCCAAAGTCTCGAGCCGGTCCTTGTAGTCTCTGGTGCTGATAATGGTTTCATAAAATGATTCAGAACAATCTAGGTTATGATTGTAAAAATCCAGACCGGCCTGTTTCAGTCTAAATGTTTGGTCCTCATTTAACATGCCCATCGTCACGCAGGTCTCCATGCCCATGGCCTTGACTTCTTTGACCATATCTAACACTAGCTTGAAGTCCCGTTCTTTTGGACTACGCCATGCTGCCCCCATACAAAATCGTGTCGCCCCCTCTTGCTTTGCATTTTCGGCTGCATTTCTTATTTCATTTAATGACAGCATTGGCTCTCCCTTGACCTCAGTTTCGTAACGAGCGCTTTGAGGACAATAGGCGCAATCTTCAGGACAGCCACCACGCTTAATATTTAACAAAGTGCTGAGCTGCACCGTGTTGGCATCAAAATATTTCCGGTGAACAGACTGTGCCTGAAACAACAGATCGTTTAATGGCTGTGTCATTAACGACAAGGCTTCTTGTGTCTGCCAGTCATGACGAATTTCATTATTTTTCTCTAATACTTGAACACAATTAGACATAAGCGTAGCTTTGTTAGTCACTCGTTATTGAAAAATTTTTAGATAGGGATGATTAGGAATCATATGCGTAAAGGACTCGCTGTCAACCAGAAAGGCCACAAAAAAGTTTACAACAAGCTCGTCGCCTTATTCTCCGGCAACCACTGTTATTTGTGTGCTAATCGCAGCGAAGGCCGTGAGACGATATGCCCTGCCTGCCTGGATGATCTGCCTTTTAACACGAACGCCTGTCCTGGCTGTGCCAAACCAAACGCCGCATCAAGGCTGTGTGCCGCATGTCTAAACCGTACTGTCTCTCCAGGTGGTGTTGGCCGTTCGGGGGTTTTCATCTACAAATCCCGAGCCTTGTTTCAATATCACTACCCAGTAAATCATATCATTCATTGTATGAAGTTCAGGCAATGTCTCGAGCTTGCGAATTATCTGGGTGAAATGATGGGTGAAATATTTTTCAATCATGACACAACGTTGCCCGATTGCATTATTCCCGTCCCTCTACATGCCCGCAGGTTGGTTTCGAGAGGTTATAACCAGTCTGTAGAGCTTGCCCGGCCTCTTGCCAGGCAACTCGGGGTCAACCTGGACACCCATTCCTGCAAACGCGTTCGTAACACCATTCCCCAGTCCGATTTACCCGCCAAAAAACGAAAAGGCAATGTCCGTAATTCATTTTCTGTAACTCAAGGGATCAACTACAACCATGTCTTGCTCATTGACGACGTCATCACCACTGGCAGCACAGTCAATGAGCTCGCTCGCACCCTTTACAAGGCCGGGGTAGCTAGAGTAGACGTTCTGGCCTGCGCCAAAACAATCTAAGCCTAAACCATTTAAGCAAGACCCAGTGGCCCAGTGGCCCAGTGGCCCAGTGGCCCAGTGGCGTTTCATCTCTGGACAATTTAATCTTGCAGGAAATTATGTGTCAAGGTTTTCAACGGATAGGGCGTGCTTCTCAATAAAATCTCTTCTGGGCTCCACCTGGTCACCCATCAGGGTCGTAAAAATATCATCTGCAGCAAAAGCGTCCTCAACCCTTACCTGCAACATCATCCTTGTGTTTACATCCATGGTTGTCTCCCACAGCTGATCCGGGTTCATCTCACCCAGGCCTTTATATCGCTGTAAGTGTAACCCCTTATTTGCTTCTTTTAATAACCAGTCAAACCCCTCACGCAAGGAATGAATAAGCTGTGATTGCTCGTCTCTATGCATACTTGCATCCGGCCTCAGCACCATTGCGCCTTGCAACTCGATTAAATCCTGATAGTCCTGGGACATGAAAAAATCTGGAGACAATACGTTTACAGACTCCAGCCCATGGATGAACAGGGTGATTCTGCCGCCGTACTCTCTGCCGTCTCCTGCCATGAAAACGTCTACTTCTGGTTTTACCCCATCAAACTCAGGCATACTTTCTTCCAATGCGGCAAACCATTTGTCAACAGAGGCCTTGTCCAAGCATTTCTTCGCGGACAACGGAGGCTGTTGCAGTACCGCCTTTATAATTTCCGGGTGGTAACGCCTTGATAGTCTTTGTTCAGCGCAGTTCATTGCAACATAAATCCCTGCAAGGACTTCCAGCGCCTCTCCAGTCAACGGCTTAGCATCCCCACCAGGTTTAAGGCTTGCTCCGTCTAGTGCCAACTCCATCATATATTCATCACGCTGACTATCGTCCAACAAATAGCGCTCTTTTTTACCTTTCTTGATTTTATACAGGGGCGGCTGGGCAATATAAATATAGCCGTTTTCTATTAACTCGGGCATCTGACGATAGAAAAATGTCAACAGAAGCGTCCTGATGTGTGATCCATCTACATCAGCATCAGTCATGATAATAATTCTGTGGTATCTGAGTTTCTCGATGTCAAATTCACCTCGACCAATCCCACACCCGAGGGCAGTGATTAGCGTACCAACCTCTATCGAAGACAACATTTTGTCAAAACGCGCCTTTTCTACATTCAATATCTTGCCCTTAAGTGGCAATATCGCCTGATTCTTGCGATCACGACCTTGTTTTGCCGATCCTCCGGCGGAATCACCTTCGACCAAAAAGAGTTCTGATTTTGACGGATCCTTTTCCTGGCAATCAGCCAGTTTCCCGGGTAGGCCTGCAATATCCAGCGCGGTTTTTCTTCGTGTAAGCTCTCTGGCTTTTTTTGCCGCCTCTCTAGCTCTTGCCGCCTCAATAATCTTGTCACATATTGCACGTGCCTCCGCCGGCTGTTCCATTAAAAACTCAAGAAGCTTTTCGCTCACAACTGACTCAACTACCGCCTTTATTTCACTGGACACCAGTTTTTCTTTGGTTTGGGATGAAAATTTTGGATCAGGCACCTTGATTGATAATACAGCCGTCAACCCTTCACGCACATCGTCGCCGGCTGTTGCCACTTTGGCTTTTGCCGCAACCCCTTGCTTTTCAATATAATTATTTAAAGTTCTGGTGAGTGCTGAGCGCAAACCCGACAGATGTGCGCCACCATCTCGTTGCGGAATATTGTTGGTAAAACAGAAAATGTTTTCCTGGTAGGAGTCATTCCACTGTAATGCGACCTGTACTCTAATTTCCTCTTTCATCGCGTCAATATCAATGACTGTTTCGTGTAATGGGGTTTTTTTCCGGTTTAGGTGTTTAACAAAGGCATGGATTCCACCTTTGTATTCAAAAATATCCTGTTTTCCAGTTCTTTCGTCGCTCAGCTCGATACGAACACCTGAGTTTAAAAACGATAGTTCTCTGAGTCTTTTCGCAAGGATATCGTAGTGATATTCAATGTGGCTAAAAACCTGCTTACTCGCCAAAAAATGAACTTCTGTCCCTGTGTTTGTTGATGCTGATATTTTTTCCAGTTCTGTGGTTGGTTTTCCCAGACTATATTCCTGTCTATAACAGCTGCCATCTCTATTAATAGTAAGTACTAACTTATCAGAAAGTGCGTTGACAACAGAGATGCCTACACCGTGTAGTCCGCCAGAAACCTTATAAGAATTATCATCAAATTTACCGCCGGCGTGAAGGATGGTCATAATAACTTCCGCCGCTGATTTACCTTCCTCTTCATGCATCCCTACCGGAATACCTCTCCCGTCATCATCAACGGTTATAGATTCATCAGAATGGATGGTGACTTTAATGTTAGTACAGTGGCCGGCCAGAGCCTCATCAATGCTGTTATCCACCACCTCAAATACCATGTGGTGTAGGCCTGTTCCGTCGTCTGTGTCCCCGATATACATTCCCGGCCGACGACGAACAGCTTCTAAACCTTTGAGGACTTTTATGTCGCTGGAGTCATAAGTATCTTTGTTTTCACTCATGTTTTCGTTCATTTTTCCTGTTAGTTTTTTGGCCTGCTTTTAGTGTGTATTCTAACATCTTTTCACCTGCCCATGTTCCACGTGAAACAGTGAAATATCCTTGTTGCTTTTGTGAATTTCGCTTAATTCTGTTGTTGTTATAAACAGTTGCATTTTTTCTTCATACAGCAGCTCCAGGAGTGTTGCGACTGTTTTTTTGTCCAGTTCGGAAGTGAGATCATCTGCCAATATAATAGGTGTTTTCCCCTTCTCAATTTTTAGTAATTTTGCTTGGGCGATCGAAAGCATTGTGATAAATAATTTGATCTGTCCTTTAGAAAAAACCGTGTTTACATGTTTGCCCTGAGTTTTGAACTCGAGGTCTGTCTTGTGCGGCCCTTGCTGTGTAAAACCTGCTTTTATGTCTGATTGCCTTGTTGCCTGTAGGTGTTCTAAAAAATCATTTGCTTGATATTTATTCTTCTTAACACCAAAAACAACATTCCTACAGGAGTGTTCTCCGGCGACTTCCTCATAATATTTTTGTAAACAAACGAGGTAATTTCTCCACATATCACTCAACGCCTTTGCTGTTGAGGCCATTCTTTTTTCCCAGACGAAAAACTCGTTATTTTTTGCAGGGCGTTTGAGCAAAGCGTTTCTATTCCTGAGCGCTTGATGATAATCATGCCAGATCTGTAGATAGCTTTGTTCCACGTGGAACAAAGCCCAATCTATCCATTTTCTCCTGTCCTTTGGGGTGCCTGTTAACACGTTTGTGTTCTCCGGGATAGCACACTGTACAACAACATTTTTCGCTTGTTCTGATACTGCCGTTATGCGGGATCCGTTGTATCTTATCTCTGTTTCCTTGTTTGTTTTTCTGATCCCCGTGTTGACAGGCTCGTTATTGTAATTTGTAACAACCCCAGAAACAGTCAGTTCGTTCTTATTGTGTTGAATGACTTCTTTTATGTGTGCTGTTCTAAAAGATCTTGCTTTAGAAAGCAGGTAAATCGATTCTAGGAGCGCGGTTTTCCCCGCTGCATTTTCACCGTAAATGATGTTTACTTCTGCATTTGGTGAAATTTGAACATCAGTAAGATTGCGAACTTGTCTTACCTGTAGGTAATCCAGCCTCATTTTTAATCCTGTTTCTTCTCTGCTCTCCCGACTATAGCCGCATTGGCATTACTACGTATTTACACTCCGTTTCGTCGTCAGGCAAAATCAGACAGCTGCTATTAGGATCTTCAATATTCAAAATAACCTGTTCTGTTTTTATTGCTGAGAAAGCATCTAACAAATAGGTAACATTGAAGCCTATCTCAATATCTTCCCCGCCATATTTAATTTCTATTTCTTCCTCTGCTTCTTCCTGCTCAGGATTGTGTGCAAATGCTTTCAACAAATCTTTTTGTAATATTAATCTTATGCCTTTATATTTCTCGTTCGAGAGAATAGATGCTCTTAGCAAACCTTGCTTTAAGTTCTCTCGGTTTGTTGTAATGGGGTGATCTCCCCCTTTGGGAATAACCCTTTGGTAATCTGGAAATTTTCCATCGATCAGTTTACTTGTAAACTGTATTTCTTCTTTGCCTACGCGAATGTGATTTTGGTTAATTTCAATATTGATTTTTTTTTCTCTGTCGTCCAGCAATCTGGCCAATTCAATAACACCCTTTCTGGGGATAATTATTTGCTGGTTTTCTTCCGTGCCTGTTTTTACCTTTATTTCTTTTAGGGCTAACCTGTGTCCGTCTGTTGCTACTGCCCTTAAGATATCTTTTTCCAATTCCAGCAAAAGACCATTTAAATAATAACGAACATCCTGTTGTGCCATTGAAAACATAGTATCTTCCAATAAAGATTTAAAATCTTTCTGAGACACAGATATTTTATTACTGTTTCCCAACTCCTCTGTTGACGGAAACTCAGTCGCAGGCAATGTCGCCAGGGTAAATCTACTCTTACCGGATTTAACTACGACTTTATCCTTATTAAAACTCAACTCAATATTTGAATCATCAGGAAGTGCTCTACATATATCTAATAACTTCCTAGCTGGCACTGTAACTTCCCCTGAATTTTCACTGGTGTTGTTTATCGTAGCCACCATTTCAACTTCCATGTCTGTTCCGGTAAAAGTAATTTTTTTTCCTTCTGCGACAATTAATAAATTACCAAGTATAGGTAGGGCTTGTCTCCTTTCTATGACTGCACAAACTATCTGTAGCGACGGTAAAATATCATTCCTAGTTATATTAAATTTCATTATTAAACCTTATTATTACTATTATTAGGGAGAGCCAATTCTGTGGATAACTTTATATTTCTTAGATATATCAACGAGTTATGATATTTTTGCTTGTGTAAAACCTTGTAAACAAAGTTGGTTTTATATGTAAATTTTTTGTGCGTCTTTTGTGCATAATATTTCTTGTTTTTATCTGTTTTTTTATAAACACAACTTATCCACACTATGTTGTGAGAATTTTACTTAGATTATTATAATCCTCATCTATTTTTGCTTCTGTTGATCTCAATTCGGTAATTTTTCGGCAAGCATGCAATACAGTTGTATGATCCCTCCCACCAAAGGCATTACCAATTTCAGGTAGACTATGGTTTGTTAAGTCTTTTGATAATTTCATTGCGACTTGTCTTGGCCTTGTGATTGATCGGTTTCTTCTTTTTGACAGGAGATCAGTGATTCGAATTTTGTAATATTCAGCAGTTGTTTTTTGAATATTTTCAATGGTAATTAATTTGTCTTGAAGTAAAAGCAGATCTCGTAAAACTTCTTTTGTGAGCTCTAAAGTAATAAGGCTTTGCGTTAAATTAGAGCTGGCAATGACTCTGTTTAGGGCGCCCTCTAATTCTCTAACGTTAGAACGGAAACGTTTTGCAATGAAGAAAGAAACGTCATCAGGAATATCTTTATTTTTTGAAGCTGCTTTGCTTTTAATAATAGCCACCCTTGTTTCGAGTTCCGGTGGTTCTATTGCGACAGTTAAGCCCCAACCAAAGCGAGATTTTAGCCTCTCTTCTAGTCCAGATACCTCTTTTGGGTAGCGATCACAAGTTAAAATAATTTGATGTTGTCCTTCGAGCAAAGCGTTGAATGTGTGAAAAAATTCTTCTTGTGATCGTTCTTTTTTGGCAAAAAATTGAATATCATCGATCAACAAAGCGTCTACCGAGCGATAATAACGTTTAAATTCATTGATAGCATTGTGCTGTAGGGCTCGTACCATGTCGGCGACAAAGCGCTCGGAATGTAAATAAACCACTGTATTATTATTGTTATTTTTGAGTATCTCATGACCAATAGCGTGCATCAGGTGTGTTTTCCCTAGGCCAACACCACCATAAATGAACAATGGGTTATAGGAGGTTCCTGGGTTTTTAGCGACTTGTATGGATGCGGCTTTAGCAAGCTGGTTTGATTTACCTTCAACAAAAGAATCGAACGTGAATCCAGGGTTAAGGTTACTTGCATGTTGTGCTTTTTTTTTGTTTTTTTGTTGTGTCTTTGTTTTTCCCTGTTTAATAGGGTTGTTTTGACAACCAACTTCCAAAGAAAGTGAGTATTGATTGTAAGCCTCATTTTCAGACAGCATATCAGTTATCTTTTCGAAATACCGCTCATGTACCCAGTCTTTGACAAACCGGTTTGGTGCAAGAAGGAGAACCGTTGTGCCGCGTTCTTCTGCCTGAAGAGGCCGTATCCAGGTATTGAATTGTTGTGGTGTCAGCTCACCTTCCAGGCGTTCAAGGCAGTAGTTCCATGGTGAACAGAGCAATTTTTTGATCCCCTTGGCCCCTTTTGGCCTTTTAATTGTTTTGAAGAGAGAGAATGATTATTTGTGGGAAGTTTATACCTGATCCTGCAACTTATCCACAGTCTGAAATGGATTATTATTTTAGGTAGTGAGTCATTTTGAATGTCCTTATATTTGACTAGTTGTGTAACATAATGTTACAAAAGACGTATGCCTAAACGCTCAAGCAAAGCACCAACAGATCTCAACAAGCTGGCTTCATTTATTTTAGATCAAGCCACTGATGAGGAAAAGAAAAACACAGAGGAAGAGTTTGGAGACAAGAACCCTGCGGCCGTTATGCTTGGTCGTTTGGGCGGCTTGAAAGGTGGTGTTGCAAGAGCCAAAAAGTTGTCAAAGAAACGTCGTAAGGAAATCGCCCAAAAAGCTGCAAAGGCTAGATGG